>CAMYOI010000035.1 GCA_947259955.1 uncultured Gammaproteobacteria bacterium | reverse complement strand
CATCATGGTGGAGAACGTATCGTGCTATCTGGAGTTCGAACACTCCCACCTGAGCGAATGGGAATTCGTGGCCTCGGTGGCGGAGAGTGCCGACTGTGACCTTCTGCTCGACATCAACAACATCTACGTCAACGCTCACAACCACGGCTTCAGCGCCGGTGATTTCCTGCATCGGGTACCCGCCTCCCGGGTCCGGGAGATCCACCTCGCAGGCCACACCGTCAAGCACTATGAACAGGGGACGATCATAATAGACACCCATGACCACCGTGTGTGCCCCCAGGTCTGGGCGTTGTATCGTGAAGCCATCGCAATGTACGGGCCAAAACCCACCCTGATCGAATGGGATTCCGATTTGCCCGAACTCGACGTGCTCGTGGATGAGGCAAGTATTGCGCAGAGCGTCATGCAGGAGACCGATCATGCCCGGGTTGCGTGAGGTCCAGGAACGGTTCAGCGCAAACGTCCTGGATGCCGATGCGGTGGGGATTGCCGCGGACGTCAAAGCCGGCGCATTCGAGCCACGCCTGAGGCTTCAGGTATATCGCAACAACGTATTTACCGGACTGACGGATGCACTGCGCGCTGTTTATCCGGTTGTCGAAAAGCTGGTTGGTGAAGGATTTTTTCTCTATACAAGCAATGAGTTCGTAAAACGCAATCCGTCCACCAGCGGCGACCTGCACGCCTTCGGTAGCGGGTTCGGTCCGTTTCTCGCGACTTTCGAGCCCGCGAAGAAATTGTCTTACCTGCCCGATGTCGCGCAGCTGGAATGGAACTACCACGAGGTTTACCACGAAGCCGATGCCGATGCCATGGACGTCGACGCGCTGCAGCGGGTCAGCCCCGATCAGTATGAACAATTGCGATTCAGGCTGAATCCGGCCTGCCGGCTCATGCAATCGATTTATCCGGTCATCGAAATCTGGCGCGTCAATCAGGAAGGCTATCGTGGAGAGCAGACCGTAGATCTGGATGCCGGAGCCGTAAACGTCCTCATGCTCAGGCAAGGCGAGGAGATAGAATTGCACCCTCTCGATTCCGCTGACTACACGATGTTCGCAATGTTCGCACGGGGCGACCAACTTGGAGATTGCCTGGACTCGGCAAGGCGCATCGATGCGGCATTCGATCTGACCGCGTTTCTGTCCCGCTTCGTTGGCAATCGAACCCTGATCGACTGTACCGTTTGCTGACTTTCGCTCGCGGCGGGCTACCACATTTAACCTTGCTGAGGTTTAGTTAATGGCTGTGACAACGACGCTTACGAGTCTGGCACGACCCATCATCAAGCTGCTCGAGTTTTTCCAGCCCATCGCGCTTCTCGGCATCCGGTTGTCGATAGCCTGGGATTTCTGGAAGTCCGGGGTCAACAAGTTCCAGAGCTGGGATTCGACCCTGTTCCTGTTCGAGTATGAATATCAGGTTCCGCTGCTCAGCCCGAAGGTTGCCGCCTATTTGGGAACGGGCGCCGAATTATTGTTTCCGGCCATGCTGGCCATCGGACTCGGCGGCCGGTTTGCGGCCGTATCGCTGTTTGTCTTCAATATCATCGCCGTTATTTCCTACCCCACCTTGAACCCGGTCGGCGTTTACCAGCACCAGCTTTGGGGCCTCATGCTCCTGATCCCGATATTCTTCGGCCCGGGAAAAATATCCATTGACCATTTGATCAGAAAGAAATATATGGAAGACACATTGCGATAGCAGTCTCGCGTCCATGCAACGGATGATTGACCGCTCGAGGAATTCGAATTTGGGGGAAAACACTCGATGAATTACATGCACGTAGTCCAACCTGCCATGCTGGATCCCTCATTCACTCGCGTACTCGGCGCAAGTGGACTCGCACCGCTGCATCGCTCGGAACTGCGCGAACTGCAGCTCAATCTGGGAAAGTTGTGCAATCAGGCATGTAATCACTGCCACGTCGATGCCGGTCCCAAACGTTCCGAAATCATGACGTGGGACACGGCAATCAGAATCATGGACTGGGCCGAGAATCAACAGATCAGGCGTGTGGACATAACCGGCGGGGCGCCGGAAATGAATCCCGGATTCCGCGGCATCGTGGACCGTTTCCTCGCCAAAGGGATCCACGTAACTTCCCGCTGCAACCTGTCCATACTTCTTGAACCCGGCTTTACCGACACCGCGCAATGGTATGCGGAAAGAGGTGTTCATCTGGTCTGCTCGCTGCCGTGCTATACCAAGAGCAACGTTGACGCGCAGCGCGGCAACGGCGTGTTTCAGAAAAGCATCGAGGCCCTGGGGCTTCTGAACGGACTTGGGTACGGACGCGATCAAGGGCTGGTCCTCGATCTGGTTTACAACCCGGGGGGCGCGTTCCTGCCGCCTGACCAGGAAAAACTGGAAGCGGATTACAAACTCCGCCTGCTGGACGAATTTGAGATTGTATTCAACAGTTTGTTAACGATTACAAACCTGCCGATCAGCCGATTCGCCCATTATCTGGATCGCACCGGCCAGCGGCAGGATTACCTGACGCTGCTGGTCGAAAATTTCAATGCAAGCACCGTGAGTGCCCTGATGTGCCGCCATCTGATCAGCGTGGACTGGCAGGGACGAGTCTTCGATTGCGATTTCAACCAGATGCTTGAACTACCCTACGGCGGAAGCAAAGAGCGCTATCTCTGGGACCTGCAGCCCGACGACGTGACCGACCGCCCGATAGCGGTCGGCACACATTGTTTCGGATGTACCGCGGGCGCCGGCTCAAGCTGCGGCGGCGCGCTGAAATAAAGAGTAATTTTTGGAGGCCCGCCTCGGGCCGATTCATCGCGGCGGTGGCGCCGCTCCTACGAATATATGGGTCAGGCGACGATATCGTCGAAGAACGATTTGAGCTTGCTGGTCCACCCTCCTTCACGAGGGTTGTGGCGGTTCCCTCCTTCATGGATCGAAGTTTCCAGTTCCTCGATCAGCGTCTTCTGCTTTTTGGTAAGATTCACGGGTGTTTCCACGCTGATCTTGCAGTACAGGTCACCGACGGCTCCCCCGCGGACATTCTTTACGCCCTTCCCTTTCAATCTGAAGACGCGCTCTGTCTGACTCTCCGCGGGGATCTTGAGTTTTGCGCGTCCGCCCAAGGTTGGAATCTCCAGCTCTCCGCCGAGCGCCAGTGTGGCAAAGCTGACCGGCAGCTCACAGTACAAATCACTGCCGTCGCGTTTGAAAATCGGGTGAGGTTTCAGGTTGATTTGAACATAGAGATCCCCCGGTACACCGCCACGCCCTCCGGTTTCGCCTTCCCCACCGAGACGAATCTGATCGCCGTCGTCGACGCCGGCAGGGACTTTTACCGATAAGGTCTTGGTTTCGGAAACGGTTCCCGCGCCCCGGCAACGGGAGCATGGCGTCTCAATGGACTGACCGCTGCCCCGGCACTGCGGGCAGGTTTGCTGCACGGAGAAAAATCCCTGCTGCATGCGTACCTGTCCCTGCCCGTTGCAGGTGCTGCAGCTGGTTGGAGAAGTACCGGGTGCAGCGCCGGATCCATCGCAAGTGCCACAAAGTACCTTGGCAGGTATGCGAATCTTGACTTCCGTGCCCCGCACCGCCTCTTCCAACGACAGCTCCAGGTTGTATCGCAGGTCGGCGCCTCGCGACCGGCCCGATGAACGTCTTCCGCCAGCGCCGAAGATGTCGCCGAAGATGTCGCCGAAGATGTCGCCAAAACCGCCGGGCCCGGTGTGGAAGCCGCCGCCCGCCGCCGAGGAGTCGACCCCCGCGTGTCCAAACTGGTCGTAAGCGGCTCGTTTCTGAGCATCCGACAGGACCTCGTAAGCTTCCTTGGCTTCTTTGAAATTCCGCTCCGCCGCTTCATCGTCGGGATTGCGGTCGGGATGATACTTCATGGCCAGGCGGCGATAGGCTTTCTTCAGCTCGCCATCCGAGACATTTCGCTCGACACCCAGCACCTCATAATAATCACGCTTGGCCATGACGGATTCGCAAATTCTTTTTATTCAGGCAAGTACTCTATGTGAAACGGAGCAGGCGCCAACAAAGTGGACCCGCTCCGTCACATTCCCCTATCTTGGTCTAATAACTGTTATTTTTTGTCTTCGTCCTTGACCTCTTCGAACTCGGCATCGACGATATTGTCATCGCCCGCCTTCGACTCCTCACCCGAGGTCTGTCCGGAGGCAGCGTCAGCGCCCTGCTCCGCAGATGCCTGTTTGTACATCTCCTCGGCCAGCTTGTGGCTGGATTCGGCGAGCGTCTGGGTCTTGGACTTTATGTCTTCGGCGTTGTCGCCCTTGATCGCCTCCTCCAGATCCTTCACGGCGGCCTCGATCTTGTCCTTTTCACCGGCATCGACCTTGTCGGCCAGATCGCGAAGGGACTTGTTGACGCTGTGCACCATGGCCTCGCCCTGATTCCTCGCGTCGACCAGTTCACGGGCCTGCTTGTCTTCTTCCGCATGCAGCTCGGCGTCCTTGACCATTTGTTCGATCTCAGAGTCGTCCAGCCCGGAGCTCGATTTGATTACGATCTTATTCTCCTTACTGGTAGCCTTGTCCTTGGCGGTTACGTGCATGATGCCGTTGGCATCTATGTCGAAGGTTACTTCGATCTGCGGTACACCGCGCGGGGACGGCGGTATATCACTCAAGTCAAAACGGCCCAGGGTCTTGTTGTCTTTGGCCATTTCGCGTTCGCCCTGCAGGACATGTACGGTCACGGCGGGCTGATTATCGTCCGCGGTCGAAAATACCTGGGACGTTTTGGTCGGAATAGTCGTGTTCTTTTCGATCAGTTTGGTCATCACGCCGCCCAGGGTCTCGATGCCCAGGGACAACGGGGTGACGTCCAGCAGCAGGACGTCCTTGACATCACCGCCGAGCACACCACCCTGGATCGCGGCGCCTACCGCCACGGCTTCGTCGGGATTGACGTCTTTGCGCGGTTCCTTGCCAAAGAAATTCTTGACGGTTTCCTGTACTTTCGGCATTCGGGACTGGCCGCCGACCATGATTATGTCTTCGATCTCGTTTGCGTTGAGCCCGGCGTCCTTGAGCGCCGTCTTGCACGGACCGATGGTCCGCTGAACCAGATCATCCGTTAGCGCCTCGAGCTTGGCTCGGGTCAGCTTCATGTTGAGGTGCTTGGGCCCGGACTGGTCGGCCGTGACGTACGGCAGGTTGACCTCCGTCTGGTTGCTGGACGACAGTTCGATCTTGGCTTTTTCAGCGGCTTCCTTGAGCCTCTGCATGGCCAGCGGGTCACCCCTCAAGTCCATGCCCTGATCTTTTTTGAACTCATCGGCCAGGTAATCGATGACGCAGCGATCGAAATCTTCACCACCCAGGAAGGTGTCACCGTTAGTGGATAGTACTTCGAACTGATGCTCGCCGTCGATCTCGGCAATTTCGATGATGGAAATATCAAAGGTCCCGCCACCCAGGTCGTAAACCGCCACCTTGCGGTCGCCGGTCCTTTTGTCCAGGCCATAGGCGAGCGCCGCGGCTGTGGGCTCGTTTATGATGCGCTTGACATCCAGCCCGGCAATCTTGCCCGCGTCCTTGGTAGCCTGCCTCTGTGAGTCGTTGAAATACGCCGGCACCGTGATTACCGCCTCAGTCACATCCTCGCCAAGGTAATCTTCGGCGGTCTTTTTCATTTTCTGCAGGATGCGCGCGGAAATCTCGGGCGGGGCCAGATCCTTGCCGTTGACGTGTACCCAGGCGTCGCCGTTTTTTGCCTTGACGATTTTATAAGGCATGATACCGACGTCCTTCTGTACGACGTCCTCGCTGAACTTTCGGCCGATCAGGCGTTTTACGGCAAACAGGGTATTGTGCGGATTAGTCACCGCCTGGCGCTTGGCCGGCTGGCCGACCAGGACCTCGTCTTCAGCCGTAAACGCGACAACCGAAGGTGTGGTTCGATCGCCTTCGCTGTTTTCGATCACGCGGGCCTTGTCGCCCTCCATCAACGCGACGCAGGAGTTGGTGGTGCCCAGATCTATACCAATGATTTTCCCCATGATTTGTTCTCGACTATTGCTATTTGGTTACAGGATAAACGGTTATCTGATTAATGGGTCCCACGCCCACGTTTTCAAGTATTTTCCGCGTTAGTTTCGGCTTTCTTGCTGCTGGTGGCCTTCGCCACCACGACCATCGCGGGCCGCAGCAGGCGGTCGTGAATGGCATAACCCTTCTGGATCACGGTCACGATGTGATTGGGCCGGATTTCGTCAGATTCCTGTATGGTCATGGCCTGGTGCTGTTCCGGATTCAGCTTGTCGCCGGGCACAGGTTCGACGACCTTGATGCCGAACTTTTCGAATACGGAATCCAGCTGCTTCAGCGTAAGATCGAGGCCCTCCTTCATCTTTTCGACCAAACCCTTGTCTTCGTCGCTAATTTCGACAGCGCGCGCCAGTTCCAGGCTGTCCCGCACCAGCAGCGCCTCACCGGCGAAACCTTCCACGGCGAATTTCCGGGCATTGGCCACGTCGTTCTGGGCGCGACGGCGAACGTTCTCGACCTCCGCTTGCGCGCGTAGATATTTCTCCTTGTGTTCTTCTAGCGCGGCCTGGAGCAGATCCAGTTCCACGCGCAGCTGTACCGGGTCCTCCTCGGCAGCAAGCAGCGGCGTGGGCTCCTGACCTTCATCTGCTGATTGCGCTGTAACCTCTTCGCTCAACCCATCCAGGTCGTCGGATTTCAGCGTATTCGGATTATCTTTACTCGATTGCTTGCTCATGGATTCGTGCTGACCGTCGTTAGATTTTGATTCAATGCGCTAGAAATAAGGCTCTTTCCCAGGAATTCAAGCCCGCAGGATCGCCAATGGGATCTGTCCCGATGGACCGGATTTCCCAACACGATCCCGATCCTCCAGGACAGGTGCCGACAACGCCGGGTTGGAGCGAAGGGCGGGCTAAGTTCCGGCTTCCTCGATATGCTCCGACAGCTGTGCGCCCGACAGGGCACCGCTGAGGAGGCGAGCGGTGACGTCGACAATGGGGATGACCTGCTCGTAGTTCATCCGGGTCGGACCGATCACACCTATGGTCCCCACCACGGCTCCGCCGGTCTGGTACGGCGCGGTAATTACGCTGACATCGTTCAATGCCTTGTAACCCGATTCTCCCCCGATGAATATGCTGATGCCGTTGACGCGCATACTCCGATCCAGCAGATCCAGGAGATCCTGCTTGGTCTTGAAGGCGTCGAATAATTTCTGCAGGGTGTCGATCTGACATAAATCCGGAATACTAAGCAGGTTTTCTTCTCCTGAGAGAACCACGTCATCCTTGTCCTGTTCTTCCTGATCGAACATTTTTCCGGCCATGGCCACCGCCGTCTTGGTGATGTCATGCATTCTGTCACTGTCCGTCTTCATTTCGCCGAGCAGCATGCGACGGACCTTGGCCAGTGTAGAACCACTGTACGCGTCGTTGAAATAGTTAGCCGCCTCGGTCAGCTCCGAGCTGGAATACTCTCGATCGGTCGGTATCACCCGGTTCTGAACGCGGCCGTCGTCCGTAACGAGGATGGTCAGCACCCGGTTGGAGGGCAGCTTGAGAAATTCAATTTGGCGCAGGCGGGCATTCTCCTGGCCAGGGATTAAAATCAAGCCGGCGAAATGCGTCACATTGGACAGCATTTCAGATGCCGTGGAGAGCAAGACGCGGGGATCCGACTCGGAAGCCAGCCTTGTCTGTATGCTGTCAACAGCCTCTTCCTTCAGAGGTTCCACGGTCAGCAGGTAGTCGACAAACAGTCGGTAGCCCAGTCCGGTCGGCACCCGGCCGGCGGAGGTGTGAGGGGCATGTATGAGACCCAGCTCCTCCAGATCTGACATGACATTCCGGACCGTTGCAGGGCTCAACGACAGGTCGGCATGTCTGGCGAGCGTGCGTGATCCGACCGGCTGACCCTCGTTGATATACAGTTCGATTAGAGCCTTTAAAAGTGTCTCAGCACGTTCGCCAAGTTCAGTCACAGCATCTTGCCAGGTATCGATATTCCACAGTAACAGAGGGCGTTCACGCCACTTTCCATCGGTCCTGGAGACGCTACCAACCCGGGAACCCCTCTGTCAACCGGGATTGCCCCGTAAACTGCCGGTTTACGGCTGGCCCGGCGCCCCGTCATCACCCGCGATCCTAGTGTAATATGCGGGTTGAACCACGGCGGGCCGGCCCTTAGAGAAATGCCCCAGATTTTCAATACAATCGGACTTTTCGGTAAGTACAAGGATTCGAGCGTTCATGAGGCGATGAACGGCTTGGCGGAATATTTGCGTTACCGCGAAATCGAGGTCGTAATCGGTGAGACCACTGCCGACGATATCGTCGCCGACTTTGCCGGGCGATTCAGTTCAAGTGGCGAAAAAACGTTGGATCTGGGCATCGTTATCGGCGGCGATGGCACCATGCTGCATGTCTCCAGCACGTTGGCGAAAACCGGCATCCCGGTGGTAGGGATAAACATGGGGCGGCTAGGATTCCTGACAGATATTCCCCTGCATGAGATGTATGAGGATATTGGGCGAATTCTCGATGGCGAGTACCAGTCCGAGGAGCGCATGATGCTGGATGTCGAGATATGGCAGAATGATGAAAAGCTCATGGACGAAACCGCGTTCAACGACATGGTCATCGGTAAGGGTGAGACGGAAAAGCTCATCGAACTCCAGACCTATATCGACGGTGAATTCGTCATGGGCTCTCGCAGCGATGGCGTCATCGTCGCCACGCCCACCGGCTCCACCGCCTACGCCCTGTCCGCCGGGGGGCCCATTTTGCATCCGCAACTGGAAGCCCTAATTTTGGTGCCCATTTGTCCGCATACCCTGACCATGCGACCGATTGCGCTGAAAGCCAGCAATATCGTTGAATTCACAATGATCAATATCGCAAAGGGCAGCGCTCATATTTCCCTCGACGGACAGATCAAGAGCCATCTCGAAGGTGATGAAAAGATCCGGGTTTGTCGATCCCGTCACGCCGTGCAGTTGATCCGGACGCTGGAAAACAATCACTATGCGGCATTGCGGTCCAAGCTGGGCTGGGGAGAGCGCGTCTAGCCTGCATGCCGCTGACCTCTCTGTTCGTAAGGGACTTTGCAATCGTCCGGCAGCTCGAGCTGGAACTGAGTCCCGGGCTCACGGTCCTGACAGGTGAAACCGGCGCGGGCAAATCGATACTTATCGACGCGCTGTCCCTCGCCCTTGGCGCCCGTGCGGACGCGGGCAATATCAGGCATGGTGCCGGGGGCGCCGAAATACTGGCATCATTCGACCTGCAGCCGGGCGATGATGCTGCCGTATGGCTTCGCGAACAGGCGCTGAACGATGACGGTACGTGCATTACCAGACGCATCATCTACAGCGACAAACCGACGCGGGCTTACATCAATGGCCGCCCCGTAACCGTGCAAATGCTGAAAGAGCTAGGCAACCTGCTGGTCGATATTCATGGTCAGCACGAACACCAGTCGCTCCTGCGCAGGGAGACACAGCGTCGCGTGCTGGATGCCTATGCCGGAATCCAGGCGCAGGTGCAGGAGCTCTCGGAGCTCTACGATCGATTCCAGTCGCTGCGCGCGAAACGTGATGCCCTGTCACAGGCAGCCGAAGACCGGGCTGCGCGCGTGGACATACTCAGATACCAGATCAGCGAACTGGAAACGTTGGATATGTCGGTCAACGAGTACGGAGACCTGGAACTCGAGCATCGTAGACTGGCCCATGCCAACGAACTGATCGATGGCATGCACTTTGTTGCCCAGAGCCTCCATGAAGCGGAGGACAACGCCGCCAGCTCACTACTGACGCGGTGCATCCAGCGCCTCGACACCCTCGTCGAATTTGCACCAGACGTTGCAGATATCAAATCGTTGCTGGAAGAGGCCCTGGTGCAGGTCGACGAAGCGGGCATAGAGCTCAACCAGAAACTGGCTAGGGAGGAGCTTGATCCTCAACGCCTGCACTGGGTTGAGCAACGCATCCAGTCAATGCTTGATCTTGCCCGCAAACACCGGTGCGAACCGGCAGACCTTCCGCAGAGGCTGCAGGCACTGAACACCGAACTGTCGGAGATCGAAAACGCCGGCGCGAACCTGGCCGATCTCGCGGCGGAATTATCGACCACGGAAAACCAGTACCGGAATCGTGCCCGCGAAATCACAGTGCACCGTCGCGACGCCGGCAAACGGTTATCCGGGGCTGTCACCGAACAGATGCAGGAACTGGGTATCGCCGGCGGCCGGTTCCATGTAAAAACAGAACCTTTGCAGGACGAGTTGACGCGCTACGGGTGTGATCGGATCGAATATCAGGTTAGCGCCAATCCCGGACAACCGCTGGGGCCACTCAGCAGGATCGCCTCGGGCGGCGAGCTTTCCCGTATCAGCCTCGCGCTGCAGGTCATCATCTCGGCCGTGGGCCGGGTTCCGACACTGGTGTTCGATGAAGTGGATGTGGGTATCGGTGGCAGCGTTGCCGAGATCGTGGGGCAAAAGCTCCGTCTGCTGGGGCACGCCCGGCAGGTACTGTGCATAACACACCTCGCGCAGGTTGCATCACAAGGCTACGCACACCTTCGGATACATAAAAAAGAACGAGACGGCGTGTTCGTTGAAGTCAGACCACTGGATGGGCTCTCCCGAGAGGACGAAATCGCCAGAATGCTGGGCGGGATAGAAATAACCGACAAGACCCGGGCCCACGCGAGAGATATGCTTGTCCGCGTTTCTCACCAGGCGCACCGGTCCTTGAAACTCGATGAATGAGCTTGCTAAGTCCCCGGGGCCGACATTGAGGCCGGCGCGCCGGGAAGACGTCGCCGCTATCCATCATTTGCTCAAGGGGTACTCCGACAGGGGCAATCTTCTGCCCCGAACCGTCGAGGATATTGAGATTAATCTTATCGATTTCAGAATTGTCGACATGCACGGTCGGCTTGCGGCCTGCGCCGCTCTGGAATTGTTCCCGAATGAACTCGGCGAAATCAGGAGTCTCGCCGTGGACGAAGAATTCGGGCGTTCAGGACTCGGCACGCACCTGGTTTCACTGTTGATCGATGAGGCCAGAGATCGGGGCCTGAGTCGTCTCATGGCGCTGACCTATGTCCCTGAATTTTTTCACAAGCTCGATTTCCGTACGGTTCCCAAAGCAACCTTGCCGGAAAAGGTCTGGGGTATCTGTGTAAGGTGCTACAAGTTCTACAATTGCGACGAAATTGCAGTACTACGTTATTTGTAAGCAAGGCGGTTTGGACGATCACGGTCGTGTCCGGTATGATTCGCAAATTGAAACACTGGGACTCATATTCAAGCAATATTCCTATGCCCCACGCTCGCCTCTCTCTTGTCCTGTTGCTGGTCGTATCGATCGGCGCATGCCAAACGCATAAAATCGATATACAGCAGGGAAACCTGATAACGGAAACCGAGGTGTCCCAACTCGAACCGGGTATGACGAAGCGAGAGGTCCGCTATATACTCGGAACACCACTCGTTGTAGACCCTTTCCATCAGAACCGATGGGATTATTTCTATTCGCTCGAACGCCGAGGCGAAGTAAAGATCAAGCGGCGCATCACCGTCGTATTCGAAAGCGACCGGATGAAAAGGATCGAAGGCGATATCGGCGTCAACACGGAGAAGAACATAGCACGCGGCGAAGGCGGCACGGTGATTACCGAATCCCAGCAGGAAGACAAGGGATTTTTCAAGAGAACCTGGGAAAAGATCTGGGACGACGACGAGTAGCCGGTCCCGGCCTCTACTCGCTTTTGCCGCCCCCCATGGTTTTGCCTTCTCTCGCCAGTTGACGTCGAACCGATTTGGGATCGGCCTGCAACGGCCGGTAGATTTCTATGCGGTCACCTTCCTGGACAACGGCGTTGAGTTCTATGAGCCGGCTGTAGATCCCGATCCTGTTTCGGGCGAGGTCGATTTCCGGAAACTGGCTCAACAACTCTGATGATTCGATGACCTCCCTCGCCGTGCTGCCAATCGGCGCCGTCACCCGCTCCACACGCTGCCGCGACGGCAGAGCGTAGACTACCTCGACCCTGATTGTTCTTGAATTATCCATAGAGGTCCTGAGCGCGATGCCGGAATGCGTCGACCTGATGATTGGCAATGTGGGAAAATACCGGGCCGAAAACTTTCGCAACCACGATATTATTGAAATCGAATGCGATATCCAGTTCTATCTTGCTTGCGTCATCTTCCAGTCTGGTAAACTGCCAGATACCGTGGAGGCGGCTGAACGGACCCGCGACCAGCGACATCTCGATGCTTTCATCGGGGCACATGCGGTTCCGGGTAGTAAACGATTTCCTCAGGCCCTTGAAACTGATCTCAAGACACGCAATCACGTCCCCCTCTTTGTTTTCGACGGCGCTGGCATTGCTGCACCACTTCAAAAACTCGGGATAGCGTGGAATATCGGCAACCAGTCGATACATTTTATCCGCACCAAATGGAACAATAGCGGAACGCCTGACGGTGTGAGTCATCGATTGCGCAGGTAAGTTGTTAGTCGTGGTGGTTTCTGATCGGTTTATAGTAGCAAATCGATACGTTATAGTGTCCTTATCCTGGCCGTACCACTTGGATTTTCCTGGTTGTGGGGACTCACGGACCTTGAGACTGACATTATGGGAAAAAAGAAAAAACCCGCGGCCCCTTCGAGCACCATTGCACTCAACAGGAAAGCCCGGCACGACTACCACCTCGAAGACGAATTCGAGGCGGGAATCGCTCTTGAAGGATGGGAAGTCAAGAGTCTGAGGGCCGGTCGTGCGCAACTCAAGGAGAGCTACGTCATTATCCGCCACGGCGAGCTGTTTCTGTTCGGCGCCCACTTCTCTCCCCTGCCTGCCGCGTCAACGCACGTGGTGGCTGATCCAACCCGTACCCGCAAACTGCTGCTCAACCGGCGTGAGATCGACCGGCTGATCGGATCGGTTGAGCGGAGTGGATACACCGTGGTGCCGCTGTCCCTGTACTGGAAAAAAGGGCGGGTCAAGCTGAAAATCGCGCTAGCCAAGGGTAAAAAGCTTCATGACAAGCGCGCGGCAATCAGGGAACGGGAGTGGGAACGGGACAAGCATCGGCTGGCCAAAATCGGCACGCGCTGAATATCCCACTTTTGATTTCTGGCGCCGCCCCCATATAATAGGGAAGTTTCCTATGGGGGCGACTGGCTTCGACGTGGGTCGCGAAACCATCGGGGCATGCCGAGGTGCGGATCTCCTCGCTAATCCAACCGCAAACTTATAGTTGCCAACGACGACAACTACCAGTTAGCCGCTTAATCCGGCTAACCCTCTCACCCGTTTTGCCGATGGAAAGGGATCCGAGGGGTCAAAACACATTGGATCGCGTACCGCTGCGTCCGTTAGCGCCACGTTAAATTAAAGCGGGCTCGCCGGCTAGTGCGTTTGTCTGTCAGGGCACGGCCGGTTAACACAAAGACAGAATAAGCATGTAGATCCGGTGCGCGGAGGGCTTACGGACGCGGGTTCGATTCCCGCCGCCTCCACCAATACTTTTCTTATTTATCAGCCACTTACAGCACGCACCGCGCGCTGAAGTGGCATTGTTTTGCCTCCTTTTGCGCTCATAATGACAGCTTTTTTGACAGCATTTTTTATGCGCGATTCTAGCCATTAGTCAGCCAACGCCTTTGAGATCCAACCGGTCCAAAGTGCTGGCACCAGCGGACCCATGCACCAGGTGACTGGTTGTCCTCAGACGTGCCGCAGCGATTCGTTAGCACCCACACCCGATGGGCTCTGTTCGTCCACTAAAATCGCCATCCTCCCCGGAGTCGGGTTCCATAATTCCAGCGACGTAAAAACATTACCTCCGAAACGCAGACTTGGCTGTCAACACCCGCCACCAATTTCACACCCGAGAACGCCTAAATGGTGCAAAAGAGTATCGAGGGATTCGAACCTATACGGTCTAGTTCATTTGTCCTGCCTACTAAATATTGTATCGATAGAATTGGTCGGGCCGGTGAAACTACCTCATTTAGTTCCTTCCCAAATTTATCTTTATCGTCGTGCCCAAAAATAGCCAATTGAAATTCTAAAGCTGAAGTTGTGGATTCACCTCGAAATCAAACCAACCTCTAAATAGACGGTAAAAGTTGAACAAGCGGTGCAATTATAACCCGTCCATAGTCACTCAATTTTGATAGATAAAACCTCGCTAACTTTCGTTTAGTGTGGTTTGTGCATATCCCCTGGATCAGAAGCAGCAAATCGTTCTTCATACTGTCGGCAAGTTACCACAATTGCTGTCGACGACAAGATTTCGTTAGCGTTTGATTTTGGGAGAAAATTACGAATTCGACACCCACACGTTAAAGATGT
>CAMYOI010000034.1 GCA_947259955.1 uncultured Gammaproteobacteria bacterium | reverse complement strand
CGCCTGGTACAGAGCCTGGGCACAAACCTCGCCGGCGTGGTTCACTCGCATCAATTGTGCCGATCGGATCTTGTCCGAAGGTTCTTCGCCGGCACCTTGGTCCTCCGCGGGCGAAGGCCGGTTTCTCGGCGGGTGCCCAAACACCGTGCACAGCGCATCGTCGAGTATGAAGACGATGTTGTCGGTAGCTGAGTACTCTCTATCCTTACAAGTCATGTGTTGGATCTCGCTGGCGACCGTCGTGGTTAGATTTGAGCGGTATCCGCAGTGATCATATCTAAAATCGCAAGGCACATAAATGTGTTTGTACCCGGAGCCATTCTTATGCCATACAATGGAACCGGTATCGATTCGAGGCGCCCCTCATATTGTAGGAGCGGCGCCCCCGCCGCGATCAAAGAGATCAATTCGATGCAAACATTCGCGAGTGCCCAATGACAGATTCGCCGGTTAAACCCCCTAAGCAGTCTCCTGCAAAGGACAAGCGGTTACCCTTGGTTCAAGGCCCGGGATTCGATCGCCGCAAGCGGCAGATCGGAAACCTCGGGCTGGGTAACTCGAAAGGAAACATTACCTGTCAGATCCTCGTGATCACAGGAGAGTATGATCCAGTCCATTCGCTTTTGGTTCCGTTTTCGACCGAAAATCTGTAATCATGGTAGGGGCGCTACGACCCGGGGGGGAATTAAATTATGCCGGTTGGTAAAGAAACGATAGGTGGTCCGCTGGTTGTCAACGGGCGAAAACTTTCCCTGTCCCGTGCAGTGAATGCCGGTGGAATGATTTTTCTGACCGGCCAGATTCCAATGAAAGACGGTGCGCCAATGACGGATGGTACCATCGAGGAGCAGACTCGGAGCTGCATCGAAAACATTCGCGAAACCCTTGTTCTGGCGGGATGCGATCTGTCGGATGTAGTAAAAACGACGGTATGGTTGAAAGATCGCGGCGATTTTCCGAGGTTCAATGCGATTTATGGCGAATATTTCGAGAAAGAACCGCCGGCAAGGACAGGGCTCGTCTGTGATTTTCTCGTAGACATAAAGATCGAAATCGAATGCATCGCATACGCCGGCGAGTTATCGTAGTTCGCATTCGTCTCCTGGAGGAATAAATGACAAATCTTAAAAAGTATCAGATGTATGTGGATGGCGCATGGGTCGATGCTGAAAACGGCGATACGTTCGAGAGCGTCAACCCGGCCACGGGCGAGCCGTGGGCGACCGTGCCCGCCGCAGGTGAAAGGGACGTAGACCGGGCCGTACAAGCCGCCCACCGGGCGTTCACCGGCGGCCCGTGGAGCACGATGCTGCCGACGGAACGAGGGGCGCTGCTGCGCAATCTTGCCGAGGTCATGAAGAAGCACTCGGAACAACTGGGCAAGACGGAAACGATCGATACCGGCAAGCTGTATTCGGAAACGCGCTGGCAGGCGGCATACCTGTCGAACTACTATCACTATTACGCCGGTCTCGCGGACAAGCTCCACGGCGATACGTTGCCCATCGATAAGCCCAACATGTGGGCGATGACGATCCGAGAGCCGCTGGGTATTGTAGCGGCGGTCGTCCCCTGGAACTCTCAGTTGTTTCTGGTGGCCGTTAAAATCGCACCGGCGCTGGCCGCCGGCAATACGGTGGTGCTGAAGGCATCGGAGCATGCGTCGGCAGCCATGCTCGAGTTTGGCAGGGTTTTCGAAGAAGCCGGTTTTCCGCCCGGCGTCTTGAATATCGTCACCGGCATGGGCGCACCCTGCGGTTCCGCTTTGACCACCCATCCCCTGGTCGATCGTATCAGTTTTACCGGCGGGCTGGCGTCCGCCAGACAGATTATCCGCAACTCGGCGGAGAATTTTGCCGAGGTGTCGCTGGAACTGGGAGGCAAGTCGCCAATGATCGTTTTCGATGACGTCGACCTCGACAATGCCGTCAACGGTATTTTGCTCAGCATATTCAGCGCCACCGGACAAAGCTGTGTGGCGGGATCGCGTCTGCTGGTCCAGGACGACATTTACGACGAACTGATTGCCCGGGTGGCGGAGCGTGCGGCGCACATCAGGATCGGCGATCCCCTCGATGAAGACAGTCAAATGGGCCCATTGGCAACGCCGGCGCAGCTGGAGAGAATCGAGAGAACCGTGGCCGGCGCACTGGAAAATGGAGGAACGCTGGTTCACGGTGGCAGGAAACCCGATGGTCTCGACAAGGGTTGGTACTACGAGCCGACGATCGTCGCCTGTCCGAGCCAGGACCTGGACATCGTGCGCGAGGAAATGTTCGGTCCGGTATTGAGCGTGATTCGTTTCAAGGATGAAAAAGATGCCATCCGACTGGCCAACGACACGCGATTCGGGCTGGCCGCCGGATTGTTCACACGAGATATAGGGCGGGCGCTTCGTGTAACCAAATCACTCCGTACCGGCATCGTCTGGGTGAATACCTACCGCATGGTCTCACCCATGGCGCCCTTCGGCGGATTCAAGGACAGCGGCCACGGCAGGGAATCCGGCTTCGAGGCGATCTACGACTACACGCGCGTCAAGACCGTGTGGCTGAATACGTCGCCTGACCCGATCGCGGATCCCTTCCGTATGCAGTAGGTTCGTTACCTATGGATAAAGTGGAAATCGGATTCATCGGGCTGGGGCTGATGGGCAAACCCATGGCGCTGAATCTTCATCGGTCCGGGGGCAATCTGGTGATTCACAATCGCAGCCAGGAAGTGGTGCGTGAACTTGCAGACCTTGGCATGACGCCCGCGGCATCACCCCGGGAAGTGGCGCAGCAGACCGAAGTGGTTGTGTTGATGCTCTCCGATACACCGGCAGTTGAGCGGGTGCTGCTGGGTGAAAAGGGCGTGCTCGAGGGATTGCGCGCAAAATCGCTGGTTATCGACATGGGAACCACCGCGGTCATGCGCAGCCGAGAGTTTGCACGGGCCGTCGAGGAAGCCGGATCGGATTATATCGATGCTCCGGTTTCCGGCGGACAGATCGGCGCCATCGAGGCCGGGCTGACGATTATGGCCGGCGGCAGGACGGATGCGTTCGAAAGAGCCAAACCCGTGCTGAGTGTTCTGGGCGGCAACGTCACTCATGTCGGGGGCGCCGGGGCCGGCCAGGTCGCCAAGGCCGCCAATCAGATAATCGTTGGTTTGACTATTGGCGCCGTGGCTGAGGCCTTCGCCTTGACCCAGGCCTGCGGTGTCGACGCGAAAAAAGTGCGCGAAGCCCTCAAAGGCGGCTTTGCATGGTCGAGGATCATGGAACTCCACGGACAGCGGATGATCGATGGAGACTTCGAGCCCGGCGGCCGGTCCGAGACGCAACGCAAGGATCTGCAGCAGGCGCTCGATCTCGCTGAAGCGGTGGGCGTCGAGCTGCCCGCGACCCGACTCTGCCGCGGGCTCTACGACGAGCTCATCGAACAGGGCGGTGGCAATCTGGACCACAGCGCGCTATTCAACGTAATTCGACGCCGGTGACGCCGGTGCCCGGGATCCTGGCGGGAAATACAGGCTAGAATAGAGTCTTCATCGATCAATCAATTCGACTGAGAGATTTCCATGGATCCTCTATTTGACGTGCTTTTCAGTTTCTGGGTCGGTCTGGGCGTCGTTCTACTCGTGGTTCTCAGGGCATCGATTAAGCTCGTCCCCCAGAACCAGGCATACGTAATCGAGCGCTTCGGCAAGTACCGGGGAACCCTGACCGCGGGCCTGAATTTCATCTTCCCATTGGTCGATCGAATCGCCTACAAACAGTCTTTGAAGGAACAGGCGTTCGATGTTCCGAGCCAGAGCGCAATCACCAACGACAATATCGGGCTGACGGTGGACGGCGTCCTGTACCTGAAAGTTCTCGATGCATACAAGTGCAGCTACGGCGTCGAAGACTACGTCTTTGCGGTCACCCAACTGGCCCAGACTACCATGCGCTCGGAGATCGGCAAGATCGATCTGGACAAGACGTTCGAGGAGCGTGACGCGCTGAATACAGCAATCGTGTCGTCGATCAACTTCGCCGCCGAGCCTTGGGGCGTCCAGGTGCTGCGATACGAGATCAAGGACATCATTCCGCCGCAAAGCGTGCAGCAGGCGATGGAGCGGCAGATGAAAGCCGAGCGTGAGAAACGCGCGGCGATCCTCGAATCCGAAGGCGAGCGCCAGTCGGCGATCAATGTGGCCGAGGGTCAGAAGCAGTCGAAAGTACTGGCCGCCGAGGCGGACAGGATGGAACAGATTCTGCAGGCCCAGGGTGAGGCCAAGGCAATTGAAATGGTCGCGGATGCAAAGGCAACGGCGCTGCGGACCATCGGCGAAGCCGCGGCAACCGAGAAAGGTCAAAAAGCGGTACAGCTCGATCTGGCCAGCGGGGCTATCGAGGCGAAGCGGGCAATAGCGAAGGATTCCACGGTGGTGCTCATGGACGGGAAATCCAGCGACGCGGGCCAGGTCGTCGCCGAGGCAATCGCGATAGTCAGCGCCATGAACAAAAGCGACGCCTTCTCGAGCGCCGGCACGCCTGATTCAGGGCGTCGCGACGCATGATCGGGTACTTTGAGGCAAACCAGCACGCTTTCTGGTTCGCCGTCGGATTCGTTCTCCTCGCCATCGAAATCGGCTTCCTGGGGCTGGCCAGCGGCATCGTCCTGTTTGCGGGAATCGGTGCACTGGTCACCGGCATCATGCTGTGGCTCGGCTGGCTCCCGAATACCTGGTTGGCCGGGATCGCCAGCTTCGGGATCAGCGCTTTCGTGAGTGCCGTAGTCCTCTGGAAGCCCCTGCTCAAGCTGCAGAACTACAAACCCCCCGCTAAAGACAACAGCAGCGACCTGATCGGTTACGCATTCCACCTGCAACAGCCGATCACCACCACAAGCCACGGCAGCATCAGGTATTCGGGCGTCGAATGGCGTGCCGAGATCGACGAGAGCTGCGAGCTTCCCTCCCTGGAGGCCGGTCACAAGGTCGTTGTAGCGTCCGTGGACGCGGGGGTATTCAGAGTCAGGCCGGTGGAGCAAAACAATGAGTGATAGGCGCACATGAAAAATTACAATATCGCGGTAATACCCGGCGACGGGATAGGCACCGAGGTCGTGCCGGAGGGAATACGGGCACTGGAAGCCGTCGGCCGGCGCTTCGACCTCCGTTTCCAGTGGACGGAATTTTCATGGAGTTGCGAAACTTACATGAAGACCGGGCAGATGATGCCCGATGACGGGATCGAATTGCTAAAGGGATTCGATGCGATCTATCTTGGAGCCGTGGGTTTTCCGGGGGTTGCCGACCATGTCTCGTTGTGGGGGCTGTTGATCCCCATTCGAAGGGAAATGCGGCAGTACGTCAACCTGCGACCGGTGAGGCTACTGAAAGGAATCGAATCACCGCTCAAGGACCGCGAAGCCTCGGATATCGATTTTTATGTCGTTCGCGAGAACAACGAGGGAGAGTATTCGGAAATAGGCGGTCGCATGTATGCAGGCACCGACCTGGAGATGGTGGTTCAGGAAAACGTGTTTACGCGACACGGGGTGGACCGCATACTGAAATACGCATTCGAACTGGCGCGCAGCCGTCCCGCGAAGCATTTGACATCGGCCACGAAATCGAACGGCATCGTGTACACCATGCCTTACTGGGATGAACGATTTGCCGAGATGGCAAAACACTATCCCGATATCGAGGTGGATCAGTATCACATAGATATCCTTACCGCGAATTTCGTTCTGCACCCGGACTGGTTCGACGTGGTCGTGGGCAGTAATCTTTTCGGGGACATCCTGTCGGACCTGGGACCGGCTATAGCCGGCACCATCGGCATCGCACCGTCAGCCAACATCAATCCCGAGAATGAATATCCAAGCATGTTCGAACCGGTGCACGGGTCTGCGCCCGACATCGCCGGCAGGGGCATCGCCAACCCTATCGGCCAGATCTGGTCCGGGGCAATGATGCTGGAGCACCTGGGTGAACCCGACGCCGCGGCTTCGATCGAATCCGCCATCGAACGGGTGCTGGCGGAGTCTGACATCCACACCCCCGATATGGGTGGAAAGGCCGCGACCAGAGAGCTGGGCGGGGCGATAGAGCAGATCATATCCGGCGGTTAACTATACGAGTTCCGGGTGTTATAGTGAGTGACGATCATGTTGGTGGCCGATAAAATTTCGATTCGTGAGTCGCGAAACCGGGTCGCGGGAGATCTACGGCAGAAACTCGCACGTGAGTCCGTGCTCGCTGACGAGGAGTCGCTGCGTCCCTACGAGTGCGATGGCTTGTCAGCGTACCGACGGCTGCCCCTCGCGGTTACCCTGCCGGATACCGTCGAACAGGTGCAGGACGTCGTACGTTACTGCCATGGCAACGGCATTCCGATCGTCGCAAGGGGCGCGGGCACGGGGCTGTCCGGAGGCGCGCTGCCCATCGAAGAAGGCGTGATCCTGAGTCTGGCAAAGTTCAACAAGATCCTCGACGTCGATGCCGGCAACCGGACCGCGCTGGTGCAGCCCGGCGTGCGCAACCTGGCGATATCCGAGGCCGTGTCCCACCTGGGGCTCTACTACGCCCCGGATCCCTCTTCACAGATCGCCTGTACGATAGGAGGCAACGTTGCGGAAAATGCCGGCGGTTTGCACTGCCTCAAGTACGGCCTGACGGTACACAACATTCTAAAACTGAAGATCGTGACCGTCGACGGTGAACTGGTCACCATCGGATTGGATTCACTGGATTCTCCGGGCTACGATTTTCTGGCACTGATGACCGGATCGGAGGGCCTGCTGGGAATTATCGTGGAAGTCACCGTCAGGCTGCTGCCGAAACCCGAGTGCGCCAAAGTCATCATGGCGTCGTTCGACGACGTCGAAAAAGCCGGCAATGCGGTGAGCAACATCATTGCCGCCGGCATCCTCCCCGGCGGGCTGGAGATGATGGACAATCCGGCTATCCGGGCCACGGAAGATTTTGTCCATGCCGGCTACGACATCGATGCGGCCGCAATACTGTTGTGTGAGGTCGACGGCACGCCTGAAGAAGTCGAAGACGAAATTGAGCGGGTCCGGCGTGTGTTGGAGGCAAGCGGCTGTATTCAGATGCAGGTGGCCGCCGATGATGAACAGCGCCAGTTGTTCTGGTCGGGCCGCAAGGCCGCATTTCCCGCCGTTGGGAGAATATCTCCGGACTACTACTGCATTGATGGCACGATACCCAGGAAGGCGCTCGGCGACGTACTGAACAGGATTGAAGACCTGTCGAGTGAATACGGACTTCGCGTGGTGAACGTGTTCCATGCGGGCGACGGTAATTTGCACCCCCTCATCCTGTACGACGGCAATATCGAGGGCGAGCTGGAACGGACAGAACAACTGGCTGGAAAGATACTGGAAATGTGCATAGAGGTAGGCGGCACGATCACCGGCGAGCATGGTGTGGGAATGGAAAAGATCGATCACATGTGCGTCCAGTTCAATACAGCCGAACTCACCCAGTTCCACGCCGTGAAGGAGGCCTTCGATCCGGGCAGGCTGCTCAATCCCGACAAGGCGGTTCCAACACTGCACCGCTGCGCTGAGTTTGGGGCGATGCACGTGCACAAGGGGCAGTTGAAATTTCCGGAGATCGAACGTTTCTAACCCTGGTCGGGAAGTCATGCTATTTCTGCGTCGCAATCAAAACTGATGTCGGTCGATCGATCCCGAGAGCTTATCGATGCCGTCACCGCATCGATCGAGCGTGGCAAGCCGCTTTCGATACGCGGCGGGAACACCAAGGCATTCTTCGGGGGTCCGCAGACCGGTGAACCCCTGGAGATGTCGGGGCACTCGGGGATGGTGAGTTACGAACCCACCGAACTGGTAATCACCGCGCGCAGCGGAACGCTTGTGTCGGAAATCGAGTCGACATTGAAAGAGCAGCACCAGATGCTGGCGTTCGAACCGCCCTGTTTCGGCGAGCGGGCGACCGTCGGTGGAACCATAGGCTGCGGACTGTCGGGGCCTCGCCGGCCGTACGCCGGCTCGGTGAGAGACTTTGTTCTGGGAACCCGGGTAGTCAACGGCCGGGGCGAAGACCTACGGTTCGGCGGACAGGTCATGAAGAACGTCGCCGGTTATGACGTGTCGCGACTGATGGTCGGTTCGATGGGGACGCTGGGCGTGCTGCTCGAAGTATCCCTGAAGGTGCTGCCGGCGCCCCGGACGGAATGCACGCTGATACTGGAAGCCGACCGCGACGGCGCCTTGGAGTTCCAGCAGCGATGGTCTCAACGACCCTCGCCGATTTCCGGGACATGTCACAGCGGCGGCCTGCTGCACGTCAGGCTGTCCGGTTCGGAAACCGGGGTCGCCAGCGCAAAATCAAAAATAGGCGGGGACACCCTGGATGACGGCGACGCTTTCTGGACCCGGCTCAGGGAACACGACCACGAGTTCTTCAAAAGCGCGGGACGTCTGTGGCGTCTGTCCATCCCCCAGGCAAGCCCCGAACCGGATTTGGACGGTGACAGCCTGATGGAGTGGAACGGAGCGCTGCGCTGGGTGATTTCGGATAGCCCCGCCGACTGGATCCGAAAGGCTGCCGCGGAGGCTGGTGGACACGCTACGCTGTTCCGGAACGGCGGTGCCGAAACAGAGGCATTTCATCCCCTCAGTGGTTCATTGCTGAAACTTCATAAAAAGGTAAAACGTGCATTCGATCCGAAGGGGATCTTCAACCCCGGCAGGATGTACAGGGGTCTGTAGATGCAAACAAACCTGGCAGACTTCATCCGGGATTCCGAAGAAGGGAAGGAAGCCGATTCAATACTTCGCAAGTGTGTGCATTGCGGGTTTTGCACCGCCACCTGTCCGACTTACCAGCTGCTGGGTGATGAACTGGACGGGCCGCGGGGACGGATCTATTTGATCAAGCAGGTCCTGGAGGGTGTCGATCCCTCGTCCACGACCCAGCTGCATCTCGACCGCTGCCTGTCTTGCCTCAACTGTGAAACGACCTGCCCCTCCGGGGTAAAGTACGGCAGACTGCTGGATATCGGACGAACCGTGGTGGAGTCCAGGGTGGAACGCCCGGCATTCGAACGGTCACTGCGCGGTTTGCTGCGCTCGGTTATTCCGTTCAAAGAACGCTTTGGGTTGCTGTTGAAAATCGGTCAATTCTTCAGGCCGGCGCTGCCCGGATCGCTCAGGGCGTCGACGCCGCCAAAAGTAGAAGCCGGCGAGTGGCCGAAACCCCGTCATGATCGAAAGATGCTGGTGCTGAATGGCTGTGCCCAACCCGCTATCGCTCCCAATATCAATGCTGCCGCCGCGCGTGTTTTGAGCAGACTCGGCATTGACCTGCTCAGCGTGAACGATGGCTGCTGCGGGGCGCTCAGTCACCACATGAGCGCAAACGAAGAGGCCCTGGATTTCATGCGCGGGAACATCGACGCCTGGTGGCCGCACATCGAGGACGGTGCCGAGGCCATCGTAATGACAGCGAGCGGGTGTGGTGTCCTGGTAAAGGAATACGGCCATATTCTCAGAAACGACACGGTCTACGCGGAAAAAGCCGCCGCCGTGTCGGACATAACCAGGGATCTCGGCGAAGTCCTTGCGAATGAGGACCTGTCAGGTTTGAAGCCGGATCTGAGCCGGCGGGTTGCGGTCCATTCACCGTGTTCATTGCAGCACGGCCAGAAACTTCCGGGTGGCGTGGAACGCATTCTGGTCGGTTTGGGCTTTTCTCTCACGTCCGTACCGGATTCTCATCTATGCTGCGGCTCTGCGGGGAGCTACTCGATACTGCATCCCCGCATTGCCGGCCAATTAAAAAAATGGAAACTGACTGCGCTCGAATCCGGACAACCCGATGTCATTGCCACGGCCAATATCGGGTGCCTGGCCCACATGCGGGGTGATGCCGCGGTGCCGGTAGTCCACTGGATAAATCTGATCGATTAGCGGTACGAATATCCTGCACCGGGACGTGCATTTGCCATCTCGACCAATGACTGTGCGAAAATCCCTCATAGACTGAAAAAAATCTTGCGATTTTTCTTGGCAAAGTTCTTATTTTTGGTCTATACTGCACTGCAACATAAAGATTAGAACAAGTCTTGACAAAGAATGTTCTAATATTAGATAATTATTATATCCTGGCGCATTGAGTCAGGAAAATCTTAAGATTAAACGCGTTCGAAGGGATATCGGTCGTGAGACGTAAATATTTTGAAAGGCTCCTCCATCCTCCTTTGGTGGTTTGGGCGTGGCTGCTAAAGCCACGCCATTTTTTTTGCCCGACGACGTGCGTACCATCCAATGCATGAGCATATTCTTTACTCTTGTGTCCGCGTTTAGTAGTATCCGCGCTCCATTTTTGGCCCGTGGCCCTCGAAAATGAAGACATTCTCCACAAAACCCAAGGATGTGCGCCGTGAATGGCTGTTGGTGGACGCCACCGACCAGGTGCTCGGTCGCCTGGCGAGCGAGGTCGCAACGCGCCTTAGAGGTAAACACAAACCCGAATATGCGCCTCACATCGACACCGGCGACCATATCGTGGTGGTCAATGCCGACAAGATCAGAGTTACCGGGTCCAAACTGGATAGCAAGGTATATCACCGCCACACGGGGTATCCGGGTGGAATAAGGTCGGTCGTGCTGAAGGATCTGTTGCGAAGCAAACCGGAGCGCGTCATCGAGAATGCGGTTCGGGGCATGCTTCCGAAAAATCCACTCGGTCGGGCGATGTTCAAGAAACTGCACGTGTACGCGGGCGCCGAACACAAACACCAGTCGCAACAGCCCAAAGCTCTGGAAGTCTAACAGGTAGTCCAAATGGTCGAACAAGCTTATCAAGGGACAGGTCGTCGTAAATCATCCACCGCCAGGGTGCGTATTCGCCGTGGCTCCGGGCAGATTATGATTAACAAGCGTCCCCTGGACGAATATTTTGGTCGAGAAACCGCCCGCATGGTGGTTCGTCAACCGTTATCCACTGTCGACATGTATGACAAGTTCGACATCGAGGTGATCGTAAGCGGTGGTGGAAACAGCGGGCAGGCGGGCGCGATCCGTCATGGCATCACGCGCGCTCTGTTGGCCTACGATGAGGTTCATCGCCGATCCCTCCGCAAAGCGGGTTTTGTTACCCGGGACGCCCGCGAGGTCGAGCGAAAGAAAGTCGGGCTTCACAAGGCCAGGAAAAGACCCCAGTACAGCAAACGATAAAAGCGTTTGCGTGCCGCTGCCGAATACAACAGCAGGTGGCGGTCATTTCGAAGAGTCCGGGCATCGGACATTGCGGTTCCGGGACCACGCCGTTTCGTTCGCATTGGTGGGGGATCGTCTAATGGTAGGACCGCGGACTCTGACTCCGCTAGTGGGGGTTCGAATCCCTCTCCCCCAGCCAGACCATCCCGGGTTTTCGGCCCGAAGTTCAGGCCAGGGTCCGCCGACCATAAGATCGCGCAGGACCGGTGCCTATGGGTTTCGGGGTTGCAATTTCAGGGCTAACCACCTGTACTGGCTGCGTAATTCTTGACTGAGGTCATCACCCCGGTCGAGAAAACCTGATCTACTAACCTGTTCCGGTAAAAACAGAGAAGAAGGATGTCACACAAACCAGACCTACAAGCGTCGGACGCCCCTATCGCGCAAGCGCTCAAAAAAGAAAACGAAAATCCATCCACCTTGAAATCAGAGGTGGCTGCGTTGCACAAAGAAGCGAAACCCAAAGAACCCGGCAAGGATCTTTCGGATCCGGATCTCTACCTGAACCGCGAGCTTACCTGGCTCGAGTTCAATAGACGCGTACTGCACGAGGCTGAGGACGAGCAGACACCGCTGCTCGAGAGGATCAAGTTCGCCGCTATTGTCAGTTCCAACCTCGATGAATTTTTCATGAAACGAATCGGCGGCCTCAAGCAGCAGGTCGGCGCAGGTGTCCAGGAATTGACGGTAGACGGCCGCACACCGAAGCAGCAGATCGAGGAATGCCAGAGAGTTGTCCGGGAGATCGAGAGCAAAAAAGACGAACTGGTGCCCCGGCTGATGCAGAAGCTTCGAGAGCAGGATATCCGCATTCTCAGCTACAAAGAGTTGGACGACGATACGAAGCGGAGGCTCCGGGAATACTACGTCGAGAATATTTTTCCTCTCGTCACGCCGCAATCGATGGATCCCGCGCATCCCTTCCCGTTTATTTCCAATCTTTCGCTCAATCTGCTGGTTTCTCTGCGTTACTCCGATGACGAGCATGTACGCATGGCCCGGGTGAAAGTGCCGGTGGGCCATGACGTGAAAAGGTTCCTCAAACTCAAGGACAAGGATCACTATGTCCCCATCGATGAGGTCATGAGCAATAATCTGGATCTGCTGTTTCCGGACATGGAGGTACTGGGTTGTGACCGGTTCCACGTGACGCGAAACGCCAGCACGGAGCGTGACGAAGGCAAGGCCAACGACCTGCTCGAGATGATCGAATCCGAACTGCGTGACCGCAAGTTTGCGCCCATTGTCAGGATGGTCGTCGAGAAGGGCATGGATACGCATCGACGCGGCATGCTGGCCGCGGAGCTCGAGCTCGATCCGGAGCTGGATGTCTATGAAACAAGCGGCATGCTGGCGATGAAGGACTTATTTCAGATCGCGTTCATCGCGCGGCCTGAACTGCATGACGCAATTCATCATCCCACCGACAACCATATTCTCATGGAGGAGCCGCGCAGGATCTTCTACGCGATTCGGGAGGCTGGATCCATTCTGCTGCAGCACCCTTATGAATCGTTCAACACGAGCGTGGAGCGGTTTATCGAGGAAGCCAGCCAGGACCCCAAGGTTTATGCAATCAAGATGACTCTGTACCGGACATCCACCGATAGCCGGATCATCGAGCTGCTTATCGACGCGGCCCAGAATGGAAAACAGGTGGCCGTGGTGGTCGAACTCAAGGCACGCTTTGATGAGGCGGCAAACATACGGCTGGCAAACCGTATGGAAGAGGCTGGCATCCATGTCACCTACGGTGTTGTCGGACTGAAAACCCACTGTAAGGTGATTATGGTAGTTCGGCGCGACTATAGCGGACTGCGCCGGTACGTCCATATCGGCACCGGCAACTACCACGCGGACACGGCCAGACTGTACAGCGATCTGGGTATATTGACGTGTGACAAGGATACCGGCCGTGATGTCACCGAATTGTTCAACTTCCTCACCACGGGCTATACCCCGAAACGGGATTACGCCAAAATTCTGCCGGCACCCAAGCACCTCAAGAAGGCCCTGCTGGCCAAGATCCAGCGTGAAATCGACGGTCACAGCGATCGCAGCCCCGGCCTGATCCGCCTCAAAACGAATGCATTGGAGGACGCTGATATCGTGCGCGCCCTTTACCGTGCATCGCAAGCCGGTGTCAAGGTGGACCTGATCGTGCGTGACACCTGTCGCCTGCGGCCGGGAATACCCGGGCTGTCGGAAAACATCAGGGTGGTCGGTGTAGTCGGCCGTTTTCTGGAACATGCCCGTATCTACTATTTCAACAACGGGGGCGATGAAGAGTACTACATCGGATCCGCGGATCTGATGAAACGCAATCTGGAAAGCCGTGTCGAGGTGGTGATCCAGATCACCGCCGACGATCTGCGTGAACAACTCAGGAAGTTCCTCGACACGCAGCTATCCGACCATCGCAGTGTCTGGGAGATGCAGCCCGACGGCAAGTATATCCAGCGTACGCCAAAAGGCCCCGAGAAACGAGGCTGCCAGACCATCATGATCGAAATGGCCGGGGAACGGGTACGTCACGCCAAGGCATCACAGAAGAACGCCAAGATGTAGCACCACCGCGCTAGCCCGCAACACGCAGGCTAGCGCGCATTTCTCACCAGGCGGCTTTATATTCTTGATATTCTTGTCAAGGACTGACAACGCTAGGGAAGCTCTGTTTAATTATGTCATTGCGTGCCGAAGCTGCGAGCGAAGCGTGGCAGGACGCGGCAATCCAGAAGCTCTTGAATGATAACGGTTCTGGATTGCTTCACTTCGTTAACAATGACGAAATACTGAATCAATCAAATGGTTCCCTAGATTATTTGCTTTTGACTGGAAAACAGTCTGTTTCGGAAGCGCCTATCCCGGCGCTCAGCCCAATCCGTGCTGCATCGTCTCCCCCGGAGTACCGGTGACATTTGCGGCTTAGGCCGGATATTCGGAATCGAAAACAATGCGAAGTGACTTCGTGAAAAAATTGCTCTTCATCCCGGCAATAGCGATCGGCATCGCCGTCATGTACGCCCTCGTCAAGCATCGCGCCGATCCGGAAAAACTCCAGTTCGAGGAAACTCGGACCGCAGTCAGAGTCATCGAAGTGCCGTCCTTGACCGTTGTTCCTTCGTTCCGCGGCTACGGCAATGTTAAACCGAGCCAGGTGTGGAACG
>CAMYOI010000033.1:5999-32333 GCA_947259955.1 uncultured Gammaproteobacteria bacterium | reverse complement strand
GTGCGTCTTGTTCCCACAGTTCTCTCTTGGGAGTCTTCCATCTCTCCCTGAAGCTCTCATTCGTGTCTGATGTCAACCAGTACCATCTTGGTTCAGCTTGACTTCCATCCGGTACGGCCGCTCCCTGATACCAGTCATTGGTACTACAGTTCATATATACAAACAGGGGGCGGGCAGGTGACGGTTTGTTACAATTACCATGTGAATTTTCGCGTATTTTCCATAAGTGGGGGCCGGATGCCCTTCATTGAATCGCGCACCAAAACCATGCGTATCGGCGTACTGATCATCACACTGTCACCTTGCCTCGTCGCCTGCAATGCGACGTTGCCCCCAGAGCCGGAGGTCGACAGCCCCGTGGCCGTCCCAGATTCCTGGAACTCCGGCAACGACGGCGCGGTCATGCCCTGGTCAACCGACGTGGAGGACCCTCGACTTCGCAGCCTTATTACTCAGGCCCTGCAGAAAAACTTCGATCTGCAGGCCATTGTTTCACGAGTCGACGCTGCGCGTGCAAGGTCCCGCATCGTCGGCGCCGACCTGGCCCCCCAGCTCGACATCGAATACCGAGGTTCCCGCACCAAGCGCGAAGAAACCAATGGCGCCGGTGCGCTCGAGAATCCGCTGACCCGACAGAGTCTCGGCGTGGAGCTGGCCTGGGAGTTGGATGTCTGGAGCCGACTGCGCGCCTCGTCCCGCGCCGCCATTGCAGACTACCAGGCGGCGGAACAAGACCTGGCCGCGGCCAGGCTGCTGCTGGCTGCGAACATCGCCAGGGCGTGGTTCGATGCCGTGGAAGCGGATCAGCAGGTGATGCTGGCCGAGAACACGCTGAAAAGCTTTCGCAGCAGCCTGAATATCATCGAACAGCGGTTTCAGCGCGGCATCGGTTCCGCACTCGATGTCCGGCTGGCGCGCGGCAATGTCGCGACCGCGGAGGCGAATCTTTATCTGACTCAAGGCGGCAGGGACGCGGCGATTCGAAACCTCAAGGTGCTGGCCGGCACCTATCCCGATACGGGCATCGCGCTGGCGGAGCGCCTGCCTCAGTTCACCAGCCGCGTACCCGCCGGACTGCCTTCCGAACTTTTACTGCGCCGCCCGGACCTGAGTGCGGACCGCTGGAGGGTTCTGGCCAACAGCGAGCTGGTCAAATCTTCGAAGAAGCAGCTTTTTCCCCGGTTTGTGCTGACCGGCAGCGCCGGTACCGCCAGCGGCACCCTGGTCGATCTGCTGGAATGGGACCGGCTGATATGGAACCTGGCGGGTAGTATCATACAGCCCATCTTTCAGGGCGGGCGGATCCGGGCAAACATCGACCTGGCTACAGCAAATGAAAATGAAGCACTGGCACTTTATGCGCAGACGGTACTGGACGCATTCAAGGAGGTTGAAAGCGCTCTCGCGTCGGAGCACTTTTTGACTTTGCAGGAACGCGCGCTGCTGTCATCTGTCAAAGAACAGAAGGCGGCGCTGCAGTTGGCTCAGCAGCAGTACGAGGGTGGGCTTGTCGGCATTATTACGCTGCTCGAAACGCAGCGTCGTGCGTTCAATGCAGAAAGCGCCTGGTTGAACACCCTCAACCGGAAGTTGCAGAACCGCATCAACCTCCATTTGGCGCTTGGCGGCGACTTCTACAGTCTCTGAACCGGAAAACTGACGGCCGACCACGGAAGCGGACCTCATACAATGCGAAAGATTTTCAGATTGATTATTCCTGTTACGGTGCTGGCCGTATGCCTGGCGGTAGGCATCACCCTGATACGCACCGCCCCCAAGGCGGAGCGCCGCCAGCCCCCGCGATCATTGCCTGCCGTGGAAGTCATGACGGTATACCCGACAAACTTCCCGGTAATTGTCAAAAGCCAGGGAACCGTTACGCCACGCACCGAGAGCACGCTGATTCCTGAAATCAGCGGGCAGATCGTAAGGATATCGGAGAATTTTCAAATCGGCGGATTTTTCGAAGCGGGGGAAATTCTGCTGGAGATCGATCCCCGTGACTACGAGAACAACGTGGTGGTAGCACGGGCTGACCTCGCGCAGGCAAAAGCCGCGCTCGATGAGGAGAAGGCGCGCGCCGCCCAGGCTTCCAGGGACTGGAAAATACTCAACCTGTCCGAAGAGCCCAATGATCTGGCGCTGCGAAAGCCGCAGCTCAACAGTGCCCAGGCCGCCGTAGCGGCGGCAAGCGCCCGCCTGGAGCAGGCCAATATCAATCTTGAGCGGGCGAAAATACGCGCGCCATATGCGGGGCTGGTTCTGGAGAAACGGGTCGACGTCGGCCAGTACGTGTCACCGAGCAATGTCCTGGCCAGGATCTATGCAGTCGATCTGGCGGAGATCCAGCTGCCGCTCACCAACGATCAGCTGGCATTCGTCAACATACCCGGAGTCTACCGCGGAGATTCCGGATCCGCCGTGAAAGAGCAATACCCCGCGGTTTATCTAACTGCAACAGTTGGCAGCCATACCCATCAATGGCAAGGCCGGATCGTGCGCACGGTAGGGGCCATCGACACTCAAAGTCAGCAGATTTTTATCATCGCGCAGGTCGACGATCCTTATGGCCGGCACCACGGCCTGCCGCTTAAGGTAGGTCAGTTCGTAGAGGCCAGGATCGCCGGTCGCGTATTGACCGATATATTCAATCTGCCGCGTGTCGCGGTCAGGAGAAACAACGAGGTGCTGGTCGTAGGTCAGGACAACATCGTCGAACGTAGACGGGTCGGGGTGGCCTGGACTGAAGACGATCGAGTGATCGTCAATTCCGGCCTAAGCCAAGGAGAGAGGATCTCGCTGACGCCGCTCCCCTATGCCGTATCGGGAACCCAAGTCCAGGTCTCCGAATCCGCCGGACGGGCGCCGGCCGGCCGATCGTGAAAGGGATGATCGAATGGTTCGCCCGCAACGGAGTTGCCGCCAATCTGCTCATGGTCCTGATCTTCTTCATGGGATTCTGGTCGCTGACATTGCGCACACCACTCGAGGTATTCCCGGAATTCGAGCGGGATGTGGTCAACATTGCCATGTCGTACCGGGGGGCGACACCTATTGAGGTCGAGGAGAGCCTGGTAATCCGGATAGAAGAGGCCATAGAAGACCTGCAGGATATCAAGAAGATCGTATCCAACGCCGACGAAGGCGTGGCCAGGGTCAGGGTCGAACTCGAATCCGCATCGGATCCCCGCGCCGTACTCGACGATATCAAGAACCGGGTGGATGCGATAAATACCTTCCCGGACGACGCGGAGCACCCCATCTTCAGCATTCAGGAATTCAGCAGAGAGGTGATCAGCGTCGTGGTATCCGGCGACCTACCGGAGCGGGAGCTGAGGTCACTCGGCGAAAGAGTCAGAGAAGAACTGATCTCTCTGCCGCAGATCACCCAGGTCGAACTGACCGCCGTGCGGCCCTACGAGATATCGATAGAAGTATCCGAACAGTCCCTGGACCGTTATCGGCTCACCTTCGACGCATTGGTCAACGCTATCAAGCGCTCTTCGGTGGATCTGCCCGCCGGATCGATAAAAACCGCCGGCGGCGAGATTTTGCTGCGCACCAAGGGACAGGCTTACATCCAGCCCGAGTTCGAAGATATCGTCGTGGTGAGGCGACCTGACGGCACCCGCGTAACGGTCGGGGACATTGCCACCGTTCATGACGCCTTCGAGGAGAATCCCCTTTACTCGCTGCTCGACGGCAGGCCCGCGGTCCTGCTGGAGGTTTACAGGGTGGGAGAGCAGAGCGCTATCGGCGTAGGTAATGCGGTAAAGCACTATGTCGAAACCAATCAGGCTGCCATGCCTGCCGGAGTAACGCTGGACTTTTGGCGCGACCGTTCGCGTATCGTCAAGCTGCGCCTCAATACGCTTCTGAAAAGTGCTCTGCAGGGCGGCCTGCTGATATTCATATTATTGGCCCTGTTTCTCCGCTTCTCGGTGGCGGTATGGGTATGCGTCGGAATTCCGATCAGCTTCATGGGCGCAATTGCGCTGCTGCCGGAACTTGGCGTAACGATCAATCTGATCAGCCTGTTCGCATTCATTCTCGTCCTTGGCATCGTCGTAGACGACGCCATAGTGACCGGAGAAAACATCTACACGCACTTGAAACACGGACAAGAGCCTACCGAGGCCGCGATCCAGGGCACCCAGGAAATCGCCATTCCGGTAACCTTCGGGGTGCTGACGACCGTTGTTGCCTTCATACCGCTGCTCATGATCGAGGGCCACCGGGGCCCTATCTTTGCCCAGATACCCATGATCGTCATTCCGGTGCTACTGTTCTCCCTGGTAGAGTCCAAGCTCATCCTGCCTGCCCACATGAAGCACATAAAAATCAGAAGCGATGAGCAGATCGGATGGCTCCAGCGCATTCAGCAAAAGATCGCCGATGGCCTGGAACGGTTCATTCGCTCCGTTTACCAGCCGATGCTAGCGCGCGCATTGAAGTGGCGTTTCCTGACCCTCGTTTTATTCGTTGGAGGCGCTTTTATCATTGTCAGTGTGGTCGTCAGCGGCCGCTACGGCTATACCTTTTTTCCGCGCATCGAGAGTGAAACCGCCCGTGTAACGCTGGTCATGCCGGAAGGAACACCGGTCACCGAAACCACAAAATACATTCGACGGATCGGTTCCTCGGCCGGTGAACTGCAAAAAAAGTACATCGATGCCGACAGCGGCCAATCGGTCATTCGCCAGATTCTGCTGAGTATCGGATGGACCTCAACGAGCGGGCGCGCGGGCGGCATCAGCGGACAGCCCAACCTGGGCCAGATCAGCATGGAGCTGGTACCCCCGGAAGACAGAACTCTCAGCATCGGCTCTTCGGATCTGCTCCGGGAACTCCGGCAGATGGTAGGCCCCGTACCGGGCGCGAAGGAGCTGAGCTTCCGCGCTGAGATCGGCAGGGGTGGTGATCCCATAGACGTTCAACTCGCGGGGCAGGATTTCGAACAGCTTTCGGAGATGTCTCAGTTGGTCAAGACAAGGCTGGCGGAGTATCCGGGAGTATTCGACGTCCAGGACTCGTTTGAAGGCGGCAAGGACGAAATCAAACTGACCATAAAGCCCGAAGCGGAGCTGCTCGGTCTGAATGTAGAGGATCTGGGCCGCCAGGTGAGACAGGCCTTTTTCGGTGCCGAAGTACAACGGATTCAGCGCGGCCGTGACGATGTCCGTGTCATGGTGCGCTACCCCGAACACCAACGCCGGTCGATGGACAGTTTGTACCAGATGCGCATTCGTGCGACGGGGGGCGCCCAGGTCCCCTTCACAAACGTAGCGGACGCGGAGATCGGCCAGGGCTATTCGACCATAAGGCGCGTCGACCGCAACCGCGTGGTCAATGTCAGGGCGGATATCAACAAAAAACTCGGCAATCTGAATCAGATCATTGCCGATCTGAAGGTCTATCTCGACGAGCTGCGGGTAAGTTATCCCTCGGTGCGCTATTCTTTCGAGGGCGAACAACGTGAACAAAGCGAATCCTACGGGAGTCTTTATGTGGGCGCCCTGTTCGTATTGTTCGCGATCTATTCCCTGCTGGCAATTCCGTTCAGATCCTATCTTCAGCCTATCATCGTAATGCTGATCATTCCGTTCAGCGTGGTCGGTGCGATACTTGGCCATATGATAATGGGCATGAACCTGAGCATCATGAGCATCATGGGACTGCTCGCGCTGGCCGGAGTCGTGGTCAACGACAGTCTTGTGCTGGTCGACTGGATCAATCGAAGACGCCGAGAGGGTATGGATCTGGTCGAGTCGGTGCGCAAAGCGGGCGTTGCGAGGTTCAGGGCCATCCTGTTGACATCGCTAACCACGTTTGCCGGCCTGATGCCGCTGATTTTCGAGAAGAGCACCCAGGCGCAGTTCTTGATCCCGATGGCGGTGTCGCTGGGATTCGGCATCCTGTTTGCCACTTTTATCACGCTGATCCTGGTTCCGGTTTGCTATCTGTTGCTGGAAGACTTCCTCAACCTTTTTGGGCCGCGATCTGTAAAAGCCGCGGCGTAACATTCCGGGCGGCCGGAGAACGGCGACCCGGCCGAGGAATGCTAAGCCGGCTTGCAAGCAATGAAGTGCGTCGGCCGGAGCTCCCCCCGATCGATGACCTTTCGCTTCGCTGTGCTGCTCTTCAACCGGTGATCCGCTTTATCCGAACCAATTCGCCTGGTCAACTCATCAAATTGAGCGCCGGACAGCGTTGCCAGTTCATTCCTGACCTCGTTCCGGTACCAGTCGTTTCGATCCCTGAGCCGAACCCGAACGAAACCGGCCTGCTCAAGGGCAATACGGGTCTGCTCAAGATTCTTCATTTCGAATGTTAGCTGCACCAGCTCCAGCCACTCCCGCATCTGCCTGGAATACTCGCCTGATCCGCCGCGCAGCCAGTCGCTGCCAACGAATACTCCACCCGGTCTGAGTATACGCAGCACCTCTTGGTAGAACGAAGCCTTGTCCGGGATGTGGATAATCGAGTCCTTGCTGAATACCATATCGAACGACGCGTCGCCGAAGTCGAGCGGTCCTGATTCGACACACTGAATCCCAATGCGATTAACCAGATTAGCTGCCGCAACACGGCGTCGGGCGTGATCGACCAAGGGCTGCTCAATATCGATGCCCACCACTTTCCTTGCCCCATAGGTCTGGGCCAGCAGTACGTCGATCGCACCCAGTCCGCAGCCCACATCCAGGACGTTTTTGCCGTTTACCTTAACCCCCCGCAGCATTTCGGCGACTTCCTGTGGTCCACCCGGCGACAGGTATCCGTCACCCCACATCCACTGAAGTGCAGTAATAAAATCCTCGTTGTATTCGTTGTGCTGGGCCGGCCCGGACATATGAAATTTTTACGCGATCACGTAGTATACCTCGGTGTCGCTTGCTGTATTCGGCCAACATAAATCCACACCAGGTAAATTCCATGCCCTGGATGAACGAATCTGAATTCGAGGTATCCAATGCAGTTGGGGCAAAGTGATATTAGAGAAAACTTATGATCAACAGAGCAGCTAAGATCCTGGGCATTGTTTGCATGTGCGCGGCCCTGCCCGCGCATTCCGACGGCGGTGGTGGCAGCAATACCGCGCCGAAATCGAGCGATTACAAGCAGGCCGTCAAGGCGATCAAGAATGAAGACTATTCCAGCGCCGTCGAACTCCTGGAAAAGGTAATCGACAAGGAACCGGATAACGCCAATGCCTGGAACTACATGGGATTCAGCTTACGCAACCTGCAGCAGTTCGACGACGCCCTGGCAGCCTATGAAAAAGCGCTGCAGATCGACCCGAAGCACAAGGGCGCCCTCGAGTACCTTGGCGAATTGTTCCTCATGACCGATCGGCCGGATCTGGCGCGGGCGCAGCTGGAAAAACTCGAGGACGCGTGTTTTTTGTCCTGCAAGGAATTACGCCTTCTCAAGAAGAGTATTGCGGCATACGAAGGCGGTCCCTGATCATCCCGTTGGTTCGATTTCCGGGCGGGTGTGCAGTGCACCAGGTAGGCCTCTGGAAAATCCGACTGATTTCCTTATAATCCTCGTCCCCTGATTTCCGCCGCTTGAGGAGCGCTGCAACCCGCCATCCGGCTGTTTCCGGCTGGCCGGCCAGGCTCAAGCGGATTCGGGAACAACCCGAATAACGGCGCTTACTCGTGCTCTGACAAGAGTGAGGAGTGACAAATGAGCGTAGTTGCGCAAGACATGGTTTCCGATTACTTCGTGGCCGACCTTTCCCAGGCCGATTTTGGCAGAAAGGAAATAGCCATCGCCGAGACGGAGATGCCCGGACTGATGGCAACCCGGGAGAAATACACCGCGGACAAGCCCCTGCAGGGTGCGCGCATAGCCGGCTCCCTGCACATGACCATCCAGACGGCGGTACTCATCGAAACGCTGGTATCGCTTGGGGCGGAAGTCCGCTGGGCGTCCTGCAATATTTTTTCCACCCAGGATCACGCCGCAGCTGCAATCGCTGCACAAAACATTCCGGTGTTCGCCTACAAGGGCGAATCCCTGGAAGAGTACTGGGAATTCACCCATCGTATAATGGAATGGCCGGACGGCGAAACGCCGAACATGATCCTCGACGACGGTGGGGACGCAACCCTGCTGGTGATCCTCGGTACCCGGGCGGAGTCCGACCCCTCCGTGCTGGACAATCCGACAAGTGAAGAGGAACGTTTGCTTTACGCGGCCATCAAGAAGAGGCTTAACGCCAAACCGGGCTTCTACTCCAACATCCTCAAGAACATCAAGGGTGTGACGGAGGAAACTACCACCGGAGTCAAGCGCCTCTATCAGATGCAGGCACAGGGAGAGCTTCCCTTCCCTGCGATAAACGTCAACGATTCGGTAACCAAGTCGAAGTTCGACAATCTCTATGGTTGCCGCGAATCACTGGTGGACGGCATCAAGCGGGCTACGGACGTGATGATCGCGGGCAAGATCGCCGTGGTCGCCGGTTACGGTGACGTCGGCAAGGGTTGTGCACAGTCACTGCGCGGCCTGGGGGCAACTGTCTGGGTTACGGAAATCGATCCGATATGCGCTCTGCAGGCCGCAATGGAAGGCTATCGCGTGGTCACCATGGACGACGCCGCAGACAAGGCAGACATTTTCGTGACGGCTACCGGCAACTACCACGTGATCTCTCACGATCACATGCTGGCCATGAAAAACCAGGCCATCGTCTGCAATATTGGCCACTTCGACAACGAGATCGATGTCGCTTCGGTAGAGGGTTACGGATGGGAAAACATCAAGCCCCAGGTTGACCATGTCATTTTCCCCAACGGCAAGCGGATCATCCTGCTGGCGCAGGGACGGCTGGTTAATCTCGGCTGCGCAACCGGTCACCCGAGTTTTGTGATGTCGAATTCGTTTACCAATCAGGTGCTGGCGCAAATAGAGCTGTGGTCCCGTGGGGATCAGTACGGAAACGAGGTCCACACTCTGCCGAAGAAACTGGATGAGCAGGTGGCCCGCCTGCACCTCGAGAAAATCGGTGCAGCGCTAACTGAAATGACACGGCAACAATCCGACTACATCGGCGTGGCACCGGATGGGCCATACAAACCAGAACATTACAGGTATTAGTTTGCTTATTGCACCGTCACTTATTGCATTACGCGATAGCATCGGGGTCCCGGTCCATCCCGGCGCCTACCCGCGGGGTCGCCAAAGCCCGGTGATCCGTCGGGGTGATGTTGCATTAGGGTCCGGGCTCGGTTTCAGTATGACGAGGTCCGCTGCCCTCTCCCGCTGGGAGAGGGCCGGGGCCCTGAAGCATTTGCGGATCAAGCGGAGACGTCGGGTATCAGCGAACTTCGTAGCCTGGAGATTGTGTCTTTCAGCCGTAACTTCTTCTTTTTCAAACGTTTTAGCTGAATTTGGTCAACATAGACCCCAGCCTCCATACTCCTGATAGCGTCATCCAAATCTCGGTGTTCTGTCTCTAGCTCTATTAGTTTTATGCTAATTTTCTGATGTTCAATCATAGTGCATAATTAAATCAAACTGCGGGCCTCCTTCAAAGGGATATAGAAAAAACTAATGACCCAACCCGAAACTTGGGAACTCATCGCAATTGGCGCGGTGGTTCTGCTTGTCCTGTTCTGGTTCCGGCCCGGTTTGAAACAGGCCTTCAAGCAAAGCGCGGAAGCAACCAACAAGGACTGGGGCAGCCTGCTGTTGCCGTTGGGACTGGTAATACTTTTCGTGATCGTTCTGATTGCCTTCGCCTGATCACCAGCATTGATGAACTTTCCCGTCCGCATTGACTGGCATGGACGAACATGCCGGGTTATCCCGCAGCAAAGATGACAAAAAAACCCAAGATCAATCTTGAGGACTACCAGCCCCCGCCCTTTCTGATCGACCGCGTTGACCTGGATTTCAATCTGGGCGAGGAGGAAACGCGGGTCCGCAGCACTTTGTCGATCAGACGAAACGGGGCGCACGCACTCCCTTTAGTGCTCGATGGCGAGGCGCTGACGCTGATCGCAATCGAACTCGACGGGGCTGCGGTTGATCCCGCTGCTTACCGGATTACGGACGACCACCTGCTGCTGGAAACGGATCTGGAGAGCTTCGTTCTGGTCACGGAGGTAAAAATCAAACCGCAGGACAATACCACGCTGTCCGGCCTGTATCGTTCCAGCGGAAACTTCTGCACGCAGTGCGAAGCGGAGGGGTTTCGCCGGATCACCTTTTTTCCGGACCGCCCCGACGTACTGGCCCGGTATCGGACGACCATAACGGCGAACAAGGACCATTATCCGGTGCTGCTGTCGAACGGCAACCTGCACGAACACCGTGAACTAGGCGATGGAACCCACCGTGCCGTATGGGAGGATCCGTTCCCCAAGCCCTCATACCTGTTTGCCCTCGTTGCAGGAGACCTGGCCTGTATCAACGATGAGTTCACTACGTGCTCCGGAGGCGTGGTCAAACTGCGCATCTACACCCAACATCACAACGCAGACAAGTGCGGTCACGCCATGGCTTCCCTGAAAAAGGCGATGAAATGGGATGAAGAAGTCTACGGTAGGGAATACGACCTCGACCTTTACATGATCGTGGCGGTCGACGACTTCAACATGGGCGCCATGGAAAACAAGGGCCTGAACATATTCAACTCCAGGTATGTGCTGGCCAAACCCGACACCGCCACGGACGCGGACTACGAAGCCATAGAGGGGGTTATAGCCCACGAATACTTCCACAACTGGTCCGGGAACCGCGTGACCTGCCGTGACTGGTTCCAGTTGAGCCTCAAGGAAGGTTTCACCGTGTTTCGTGATCAGGAATTCAGCGCTGATATGGGATCGCGTGGAGTACAGCGCATCAAGGACGTAAACGTAATACGGGTACAGCAATTCATCGAAGACTCCGGGCCGATGGCTCATCCAGTACGCCCGCAGTCTTATCAGGAAATCAATAACTTCTACACGGTGACGGTCTACAACAAGGGTGCCGAGGTGGTCCGTATGCTGCACACCCTGGTGGGGCCTGAGGGGTTTCGCCGGGGTACCGACTACTATTTCGAAACCTACGATGGACAGGCCGTCACCACGGACGATTTCGTGTCGGCTTTCGAGAAGCAAAACGATGTCGATCTGACGCAATTCAAGAGATGGTATGACCAAGCCGGAACGCCCGTGCTCAGGCTGACGCCTTCCTACGACTCGGGCAGCGAAACGTACGAACTGCGCGTGGAACAGTCGTGTCCCCCAACACCGGGGCAGGAGGGCAAGCAGCCTTTCCACGTGCCGCTGAGCATGGCGCTTCTCGCCGATAACGGCGACTACTTCAACCTTGGGCCCGAACACTCGAAGGAAACCATGCTCGCGGTAACCCGGGAAAGCGAGTCATTCACATTTGAGGGGATAACGTCCCGCCCGGTATTGTCGGTACTGCGGGGATTCTCCGCGCCGGTAAAGATCGATTACGAGTACACCGAGGAGGAACTTTACTTTCTTACGGTAAAGGACACTGACCCGTTTGCCCGTTGGGAGGCCGCGCAGCGGCTGGCAATGAACATCATGCTCCACCTGGTGCAAGCCGAGCAGCAGGACCAACAGCCAAGCATCGACGACCGTTATTTCAGCGCCGTGCGTTCCCTGCTCCAGTCGGACGAAGGCGACCGTGCAATGCTGTCGCAGTTGCTCATGTTGCCGTCCGAGGCCTACGCCAGCGAGTTTCTCGAGGTCATCGATCCGGATGCCGTCTACAAGGCGCGTGCCCACCTCAAGGCCGAACTAGGCCGGACATTGTGGAGCACTCTTTTCGAGGTATACGACAGATTCGGCGGCGATAGCTACGACATCACCCAGGATTCCATCGGTCGCCGCAGCCTCAAGAACACCTGCCTGGACTACCTTTGCAGCACCGGTAACGACGAGGCGGTAAAACTGGCCATGGGACAGCTCAGATCCGCCGACAACATGACGGATACGACGGCCGCGCTGCTGGCGCTCAACGACATCTCCGGAAACGATCGCAATCAGGCGCTGCAATCATTCTATGACCGGTGGAAGGATGAAAATCTAGTCGTCGACAAATGGCTGGCGCTGCACGCCATCTCCCGACTCCCGGACACGCTCGAACGCATCGTCGATTTAACGGGCCACGAATCTTTCAATCTGCGGAACCCCAACCGCGTGCGCGCCCTGATCGGCTCGTTTGCGCATGGCAATCCCGTGCGGTTCCATGAAGCAAGCGGACGCGGATACGAGTTCGTCGCGGGATTTGTCACCAGACTGGATGAACTGAATCCGCAGGTGGCCGCGCGCCTCGCCACGGCCTTCAACTCGTGGCGGCGTTACGATCCGGCACGGCAGGAGAAGATCAGGAAGGCACTGGAAGGCATCCTCGATCACTCCGAGATTTCCAGTGATGTCGAAGAGATCGTGAGCAAGGCAATGGCCTGATGAAGAAATCAAAATTCATACTGGTGATGGTCATCGTCTTGTTCGTGGTGGCGTTCTTTGCGTTCGACCTCGGCAGGTACCTGAGTCCAGATTTTCTGAAGCAGCAGCAGGAACGCATCGGGGATTTCTATGTGGAGAATCCGTGGCAGTCCATCTCCATATATTTTATCGGCTATGTGCTTATGGCGGCATTGTCCCTGCCTGGCGCCGTCTGGGTGACGTTGATCGGCGGGGCTATCTTCGGTGTTGCCGCGGGCTCGGTCATCGTATCCTTTGCATCGAGCATCGGCGCCACTCTGGCATTTCTAGTGGCCCGGTTTCTGCTGCGCGACTGGGTGCAGGACCGCTTCGGACACCGGCTCGCCGCGATCAACGAGGGCGTGGAAAAGGACGGCGCTTTCTACCTGTTCACACTTCGAATGGTGCCCATCTTTCCGTTCTGGCTGATCAACCTTCTCATGGGCTTGACCCGAATACCCGCATGGTTGTTCTATATCGTCAGTCAAATCGGCATGCTCCCTGCAACCGTTATCTACGTCAATGCCGGCAGCCAACTGGCCCGGATCGACTCGTTGCGAGGGATCTTGTCGCCCGCACTCCTGATCTCACTGTCTTTGCTGGGGATTTTCCCGCTGCTCGCAAAAAAACTGATCGGGTATGCAAAAACCAGAAAAGTCTATCGGGGGCACCCCAAACCGGATTCATTCGATCGCAACGTCGTTGTCATCGGTGCCGGGTCCGCCGGCCTGGTTGCGTCCTATATCGCCGCCGCGGTCAAGGCCGAGGTAACCCTGATCGAGAAAGGCAGGATGGGCGGGGATTGCCTGAACACGGGCTGCGTCCCTTCCAAGGCCCTGATACGCTCCGCCAAGTATCTCAGCCACATCAGGCGCGCGCGGGAATTCGGTATGAAGTCCGCCGAAGTCGACTTCGATTTCGCCGATATCATGGAGCGCGTACACGGTGTGATCAAACACATCGAACCTCACGACTCCGTCGAACGCTACAGCGCTCTGGGTGTGGAGGTCATCCAGGGTGAAGGCAGAATCGTTTCACCCTATCACGTCGAGGTGAACGGCAGGGTACTCAGCACCCGAAACATAGTCATCGCTGCGGGCGCCACGCCCCTGGTGCCGCCAATTCCCGGGATCGATGAAACAGACTACTGGACGTCGGACAACCTTTGGTCGGTGCGTGAACTGCCACGAAGGCTCCTGGTCCTCGGCGGTGGGCCTATCGGCTGCGAGCTCTCACAATGCTTCGCGAGACTGGGCAGCAGCGTTACCCAAGTCGAAATGCTGCCAAGGCTGTTGAGCCGGGAAGACGTCGAAATATCTAAACTCGTCCAGGATCGTTTCACCGAGGAGGGAGTAAACGTACGCGTCGGTCACCGGGCCACCGCCTTTAAACGAACACAGAACGGACATGTCCTGGTTTGCGAACACGACGGCAAGGAGGTCGAGATCGAGTTTGACAACCTTCTCGTGGCACTGGGCAGAAAACCCAACACGGCAGGCTATGGCCTCGAGGAAATGGGCATCGGCCTGTCCCGCACGGGAACGGTCGAAGTCGATGAGTACCTGCGTACGCGGTTTCCCAATATCTACGTTTGCGGCGACGCCGCCGGGCCCTACCAGTTTACCCACGTCGCCGCTCACCAGGCATGGTTTGCCAGTGTCAATGCGTTGTTCGGCGCCATCAGACTATTCAAGGCGGACTACTCGGTCATCCCCTGGGCGACGTTCACCGAGCCTGAAATCGCCCGCGTCGGGCTGAATGAACTCGAGGCGACGGAAAAGAACTTGCCCCACGAAGTCACTGTCTACGACCTCGCCAATCTGGACCGCGCCGTTGCCGATCAGTCTGCGGAGGGAATGGTCAAGGTGCTCACCGCCCCGGGCAAGGACAAGATCCTCGGCGCGACCATTGTCGGCGAGCATGCAGGCGACATGATCGTCCCCCAAAAACCACGGCTACTGCGTTGCCCCTCTGGCCAATATCTGGATATTGCCTGCGAGGCGCGCCTTGTCCCCGTGGTCTTGGGGGGCTCTGAACGTCACAGAATTTACCACGGGGTACGCTAGAATTCGAACTGCATTTTTAGCCGGCGCCCCGTGAATCGCAGGGAAACCGGTCCGCTCTGCCCAAGATTCAGACTCAGTTCCCGGCCGTCGTAGGCGGATTGCAGGTGATCATAATCGACCGTCCTGACTGGAGACAGTGAAAAGCATCCATCGCCACAGGCTGCTGCTTCATCAGCGAACGATCGCAACGATTCCCGGAAGCCTATCTGCAGAGGTTTCGAGCCATTCGTTTTCGGGATGCCATCAGGCGAATGCGTGTCGGACACGCCCTTGATTTCCTCTGCAAACGATGAAATTGGAATCAGTGCCAGCACCGCGAAAATCGTTCCTGCCAGCGCACCGATCAAACGACGCACTATCTCAGATCTATCGTGTGCCTGGATAAATTGCAACCGCTCGTTCAATTCTATCCCCGTCATTCCCCATAACGAGATTACGCCGGCGTTGTGAAATTGAGATGGTGTTTTTGCTGAATTTCGCCATGTTTTTTGCATTTTTCCCGGCGGATATTTTTGTTCTGACGCCCGCCCATTCGGCGTTTTCATGGAAAACCACACCGCTGACTGTGCGCTCCACTCCCAGCCGCCGCCACAGTAGAACAAGATCCACGGATGCCGGATGATCAGCCATGGATTCGTATGTTTCCAAAAGCACAGGTACGCCTGTTGCCCGATCCGCGATCCGGTAGATGTGCCGTATTTCCAAACTGTCACGGATACTGTACCCCTCTCCCACGATCGCGCGCAGTCCGTTTTTGAGCGTCTTGTCACCACCGGTTCGCCTGATGATCTCTATGTCCGCAAGCAGATAAAACAATGCGCCACCCCAGTAAGTCCTTCCCCAGGTCGGCGTGTTGTCCAACCCGCGGTCCCCTTCCTGCGGCAAACCATTCGGCATGCCATCGACGAAATGCATCCACAACGTCTCGGCGTCGATCATGCCCGCCTGAACCCGTGCGACCGACTCCACGTAAACAGCCAGGCCCTCTTCAGCCCAGTGGTGCCTTGTATGCACTTTTGGAAATGCAAGGTGTATCAGTTCGTGCACCAATACCCAATCATTGCTTAGATCGCGTTCGTCGGTGTCCAGACCCAGCTTGACATTGACCACGGCTTCGCCGCTGCCTAGCGCGATTCCGTTCATTACCCCCTTACCGGGCTGTCCCGTTACGGCCACATAGGCTTCCTCAACCGGAAAGCCGCCGAAGTAGTCCGAAACGACATCGCTGGAACGCTGAACCCACGCCACGATCCGGCCATACGGGAGTTCAAAGCGAGCGTCTTCCACATAGACATGGAGTTTGGCATCTCCGCTGTCCAAGGTCGCGTCGAAAGCCCTTGCAGCGGAAACCCACGCCAGTAGCACCGCACCGACCAGCAGACCGGCCTGCAGATTGTGCAAGATTGCCCCGCAATGGCGCCTGACAGGCGCGATTGTGCGCCGATTTGGCTCAGCATGCGGGCCGGGCTGATGCATGATCTGGCTTTTCTCCAACCAAAACACTTATGGCCACGGAATCGGCATGAAGTTCATATACGACATCGGAGCGGCGCCCCGCCGGGATGTAAAAATAAGGTGTGATGCGCGGCCGGGACTACTTCAGGAAAAGCCGCTTGTTTATAGCCAATGACTCCCTGTCAACCCTGTACTTCATGGAACGGCCGAATGTCGACCGGATAGTCCCCTGCGGCTTGCCATCGACGATCTCGGGTAAAAGCAGCGCCTGGAATAGGACGATGTATTCGTACTCGTTGTGAGTGAAACCAATGCGGTAGTGCTTCAGTTCTTTCTGTTCATCGGTCAGATCGGGGAGCGCTTTGAAATCTTCGTAGCATACCTGCCACGCTGTCAGATACGAAGCGGGAATCATTCGCTGGTGCGCCTCGGCACTCAGGAAATCGTCTTCCACTGCCTCGACACAACGATAACCGTGTTCCAGTATGCAGTCCTCGTTCTGTCCGGCTACGTAATCAATGCTTTGTTTTACCGACTCCTGCATCTGCGCCCCGCAAGCACCGCAAAAAAATGTCAAAACTACAACGCCCCTGGCCAATCGGCGGCAATTCTTCAATTCGCGATCCTGCCAAGCACCGTGATCTGGTTGGTGGCCACGATGTGCTTTTTCAGAAATCCGGCCGGCGTTCCAAGATAGCCGTTCAGGCCTATCAGGATGTCGGATAGTATATCCTGTGGTGAGAAATTTTCGTTGTCATAACGCGGATCCGGCCCGGCGTGAGTATGGTAGCTGGCGGAAGCCGCAGTCCCGGCCGGGACGGACGTTGCGGGGTTGCCGATATTGACGCTGGCCTCCCCTCCGACAACCGGGTTCGTGCTGTCGTAACTGCCATCCGGTTTTTTGTAGATCCAGCCTCCGTGTTCGCGGTTTTGCCGCACCGATACCGGGTTGATCTTGTTCATCACGTCGAAGGCCGCCTCGTCAGGAGTGGCGAATCGTGCCGCACCGTCGCCGCCGCTGTCACCCGAGCTGACGGCGGCCGCCAGCACACCCACGCCCAGGCCAATCGCGACGACTGTTCCGTATTTGGTTTGCTTGCCGGTTCCTTCGCCGTTCTCTCCGTCTTGCTCCACCGCGCCGAATGACCTGCTGGGCCCGAATGTGCGCTGAATGCGGAACATGACCCTGCGCTCGTCAGCGTCCGCATACAGAGGATTTCGCGCGTCCTCCAGCTCCACCGAAAAGCGCGAACTGGGGTGCGTGCGCCAGCTGAACCCGAGCCGTCTCAGATGGGCGCCGGTATTGCTCAGGACTTCCTGGTACTCGATGCCGGTAGTGACGCCGCGGAAGGTAAAATTGAAGCCGCGCCCGACTCCTTCACCGCCGCGCTCCAGACCGAAAAATCCCCCGCTCCATTTGCCGACAGAGACCCCCGCGTAGCGGCCGTCGCGGTCTTCGAGACCCGGAGATTTGACCATTGTTGAGGCAATCTGGACGGATACGCCACTGCCTACCTCCAGGTCCAGGCCGCCACCCTTGAACTGGAAAGGCGCGCGATTGCCGCCGTGAAAAAAGTAATGGTTGAGATCCTCGTAGAGTCCACTACCGGTTTTTGAAAATGACACTCCACTGCCCTGGAAATACGCACCCGTAAAGCGATCCGTGGAGAAACCGAAATGCTGATGACTTTCGGATTGGGCGAAGGTGTTGCCATAGTGGAAAGTGCCGGGCCTAAGCTCGCGGTGCATTGAGAAAGTGGTTACCTCCGAGCCGTTGAATTGACTGAAAGCACCGTGCCGGCTGTTATGATATTCGTGCTCCACCGTGGCGGAAAACCCGCGGCCCAAATCAAATGTCGAGGCCACCTCGGGATATTCAGTCTGTGCCCAGCCGGCATTCGCGGCGGCCAGAAAAGTCAGCAGGGTTAGCTTTAAACTTCGAATACGCAACAAACGTCTCCTGAAACCAACAGCTTGATCCGGTTTCGACCGCGTGTCCGGGAACCGGTTCCGTGCGGTCAAATTTGCGTCGCCGTTAGTCGCCATTATTATGTCATTCAACCGCCGACTTCCGGGATCAGCTCCAGCAGATCGGTTACACCCACATCGACGGAATATTGCGAGAAAAGAGTGGAAACCTGACCACGATGGTGGGTTTGGTGATTGAAGAAATGGCTTAGCAGTAACCCCGTTTCCCTTGAACACTGCTCTCCCCGCATGTTGGTGTAAGTCAACGGGTGGTCGAGATCCGCTTCCTTTAGCTGGGCGCACCAGGCAACGATGTGACCATCGACGAGTTTTCTGTGCTCCCGCAGATCAGCAAAATCCTTGTAAATGATCTGATCAAGACGATACGGCGGTTCCGTATCGCGGGCGAAGTTGAGCGCATGGTGTCTGCCCGGATGTTGGGCGAATCGATGCAGCCAGATTAAATCCCCTACCAGTATGTGGTTGAGCGTGCCCAGTATGGAACCGAAGAACGCACCCCGATCGGCTTCGATTTCGGCCCGTGTCAGCCGTTCCGCCGCCCCATAGGTCTTCTGGTTCATCTCCTGATTATAATGGGCAAACAGCTTGCACTGGGTGAGCGGAGTCATTGTCGTGCTCTCTCCAGAGCCTCGATGCCGGCACGGGCACATTCTTCGTCCTGTTCAGGCAGGGCCCCTGAAACACCAACCGCGCCGATCAGGGCCTGGTCCTGGCCATGTATCAGCAGGCCGCCGCGCAGCGGTATGACATTGCCTCCGCTCAGCGCATTCAATGCGTCGATGAATCCTGGATTGGGCCCTCCCGATTCATACCGTTCGGCAATCTTGTCACTATCGACACCCAGGCCCAGCGCCCCCCATGCCTTGGCCGAACAGATGCGTACACGCAGGAAGTTCAATCCATCCTCCGCCTGGAAAGCCTTGAGGTGACCGCCGGAATCAAGCACGGCGGCTCCGACGGGAGGCAGCCCAAGTTCCCGGGCTCTTGCCAGTGCGGCCTCGATAACGGTGTTTGACTGAATGAGAGTGATCATGGCCACGCCCTCCTATCGTCGGGCACAGGCTGTGATGACCCCGAGCCCTGTGAACACGGTCCCGGCTACATACTTGCCGTAACGGTTGCCCGTTCGTTTCAACCTGTCGCCCAACGCGCCCGCGAAGACGGCGTACAGGCCATCGCTCAGGATTCCGACCGTGACGAAAATCAGCCCCAGAACGATGATTTGCGCCGCGGCGGATACATTTCCGGCGGGATTAACGAACTGGGGAAGAAAGGCGAAGAAAAATAATGCGGTTTTTGGATTGAGGACATTCACCACGATGCTCTCCCGAAAAATGGTCAATAGGTGCTTGTGTTCCGGTTTGGCTTTGGCCCGGTCCGTCACATCTACCTTGCTGAGGAAGCTCTTGATACCAAGATATATGAGGTATGCGGCTCCCAAATACTTGATAATATTGAATGCCGTCGTCGATGTCATCAGCAGGCGGGATACGCCATAAGCCGCAGCCGTGATGTGTACCACCGTTCCCACGTGCATCCCCACGGCCGCAACCATCCCCGCCAGCGTGCCCTGACTCACGCTTCGCGCCACGATGTAGATGACGGCCGGTCCCGGCGTTATCAAAAGCAATACCGCCGCAACAATGAACAGCAGGACCGTTTCTTGTTCAAACATATCGCTTTCCCACTGATAGAAAAAGAAATGGTTACACCCGCTCCCTGCGCCAGACCAGGGTCTGGTTGTTGGCCGGCATCGGAATGTCTTCGAGGAGCGAAAGCCCTTGTGCCGCTGCCAGGGCATCGACGGCTTCGAAGTCCCGGACGCCCATTTTCGAATCCTGCGCCCGCAACGACTGATCGAAGCGGGTATTGCTTGTGCTGGTAAAAGCTCCATCATAGCGGAACGGACCATAAACACATAGGGTCCCTGGGCGGCGCAGGGTATTGCCCACACCGCGGAAAAACTCCTCCACTTCCGGCCACGACATGATATGCAGGGTGTTGGCGCTGAATATTCCGTCCACGTCAAACCCCCAGGGCTGGTTGCGGACATCGAGTTCGACAGGCGCATCGATATTGTCTGGCCCCTCTTGTTTCAGCCTTTGTTCGATCCATTGGATGGCGCCCGGCTTGTCGCTTGGCAGCCAGGTCAGGTGGGGCAGGTTTTGGGCGAAATACACCGCGTGCTGCCCGGTGCCACAGCCGATTTCGAGAACGGTTCGGGTATCGGCGAATACCTCCTTCAGGACCCCGAGTATCGGCGCTTTGTTACGATCGCAGGCCTCGGAATTGGGCAGCAAGTCCGCTTTCCCTCAGCGCCCGGACAGGCCGAGCAGCTCCGCCGCACGGGAAGGTTCGACGATGTCGGCGCCGACCTCGCGCACGAGCCGAACGGCGCGCTCCACCAGTTGCGAATTCGACGCAAATTCGCCCTTGGCAAGATACAGATTGTCTTCGAGGCCCACCCTCACGTTGCCGCCTCGGCTCACACACTGGGCCACGATCTGAAACTCCCAGCGCGAAATACCGAACGCTCCCCAGCAGGCGCCGTCCGGCAAGAGACCCTGCATCACGGAGAGCACTTCGGGCGTCGCCGGGGAAGCGTGGGGAATGCCCAGGCACAACTGAAACATGGGCGGGTCAGCGATCAAGCCTTCTTCGATCATGCGCTTTGCAAAAACAATATGCCCCGGTTCGAACACCTCGAGCTCAGGTTTGACTCCCAACTCCCGAATGCGCGCAGCCATCGTCCGCAGGTGAGCAGGAGTGTTGACGAAGATCTGCTCGCCGAAATTGAACGTGCCGACGTCGAGCGTACAGATATCCGGCAGGAGTTCCTCGACGTGCGCCAGCCTTTGCAGAGGATGAATCAGGGTGGTGCCCGGACCACCGGTCTTCGGGTCGACATCGCCCGGCACGAATCGTGCACCTTCGCTCGTGGTGAGATTGACGAGCACGTCGCTGCCGGCGTCCCGTATTCGGCCAACGACCTCACGATACAAAGCCGGATCACCGGACCGCATGCCGGTTTCGGGGTCGCGCACGTGAATATGGGCGATGGCCGCACCCGCCTGCCGCGCTGCCAGACAGGACTCCGCGATCTGCTGCGGAGTAATGGGATAGTCAGGATGCTTATGAAAATTTGCGTGCCCGCCGGTTACGGCACATGTGACAATGACTTCCTGGGGCATGGTCTCTCCTTCAATTATTTACGATAACAACCAGCGCATCACTAATCAGAATCCGGCTCGATCAAGGTGTGCTCGCCTGCAATAGGCCGACTAGATGATGCGTTCCGAGCGAAGCGCGCCTATCGCACCCTGGTCCAGTCCCAGCACGTCCTGCAACACCTCATCGGTGTGCTCGCCGAGAAGCGGCGGAGGCATCCTGTATTCTACCGGCGTCTCCGACATCTTGAACGGGCTGCCCACCAGCGGCACCCTGCCGGCAAGCGCGTGATCCATTTCTACCCGCATCTGGCGAGACACGGTCTGGGGATCGGAGAATGTCTGGTCCAGAGTGTATATGGGACCACAGGGAATGTTTTGTTCTTCGAGCAGTTGCATCCACTCGCGCGATCCTTTGACCCTCACCAACGGCTCCAGGATTCCGACCAGTTTTTCGCGGTTGCGGACGCGCTCCCGATTGGTTTGAAAATCCGGTTCGTCCGCGAGATCTTCTCTGTCCAGCAGCCTGCAGAACCTCCTGTACTGGTCATCGTTACCCACCGCAATGATTAAATAGCCGTCTCTGCTGGCAAAAACCTGGTACGGCACGATGTTCGGGTGTGCGTTTCCAAGCCGGCCGGGGGGCTTACCAGAAACCAGATAGTTCATCGCCTGGTTGGCCATGGCTGCAAGCTGACAGTCCAGCAAAGCCATGTCGATGTACTGCCCCCGACCGGTGAGTTCGCGGTGCAGCAGCGCGGCCTGGATTGCATTCCCAGCGTATAATCCCGTAAGGATATCCGCAACCGCAACGCCTACTTTCTGGGGCCCACCGCCGGGCAGCGTGTCCCTTTCGCCCGTGATGCTCATAAGGCCCGACATCGCCTGAATCATGAAATCGTATCCAGGCCGCTGGGCGCTCGGACCGGATTGCCCGAATCCCGTAATGGAGCAGTACACCAGGCCGGGGTTTATCTGTCGCAGGGCCTCATAGTCGAGATCGTACCTGATCAGCCCGCCGACCTTGTAATTCTCAATGAGGATATCGCTCAACGCGGCAAGGCCGCGTATCAGTTCCTGTCCCTCGGGCCGAGTGATGTCTATGGTGACCGACCGCTTGTTCCGGTTAGCGGACAGGAAGTACCCCGGTTCACTGGTGTCCCTTCCCTCCGCATCCTTGAGGTAGGGCGGGCCCCAGCTCCGAGTGTCATCGCCGCGGCCGGGGCGTTCGATCTTGATTACATCGGCGCCCAGATCCGCGAACATCTGTCCTACCCAGGGTCCGGCCAGCACCCGGCTCATATCGAGCACCCTGAGGTGGGATAAGGCGCCGGTCATCGGTTAAAATTGGAGAATCTTCTTTTACGGCAGCCGCAGGATTCAGGGCCGGCCTGCCAGCGCGGTGCCAATCATGCTGTCACGCGATACCTGTGAGGCGAGCTCCGATTCGCTCATGCCTTCGGTCCCCGCGGGACGCATGGGAATGACGATATACCTGAGTTCCGCCGTCGAGTCGTGTACCCGGACCTCCACACCTGGTGAAATCTCGGTGCCGAATTCCCGTAGCACCGCACGCGGTTCTTTGACCACACGCGAGCGGTATGCCTTGCTCTTGTACCAGACCGGGGGGCGCCCGAGCAGAAAGCGTGGGTAGCACGAACAGAGGGTACACACCACCAGGTTGTGCACCTCGGGCGTGTTTTCGAGTGCCGTCAATACAGCGTAACCCGGATCCAGGCCCAGACTCTCCACGGCCGACATGCCGTCTTTCAACAGGAAGGTCTTGTATTCGGGATCCACCCAGGCCCGGGCGACGACCCGGGCGCCGTGAGTGTTCGGTTCGATGTTCTCGATAGACTCGATCATCGCGTTCATTTCAGCGTTGTCGTAAATCCCTTTACTGACCAGCAGGTCATTGAGCGCAATACCCATCAATTCATAATGGGAGCTGGGCTCGGGGTGGTCCGGTTGCAACGGGTGCTTATGGGAATGATGTTCGTCGGTCATGTCAGCATCACGCGGATTCCAGCCAGTGTTCGAATATTTCGATCTCCAGTGAATCGCCATTCGGCCCTTCATATCCGGGCCAGAGTCGAGTCTGGGGAATATGAATCCGATAAACCGTCTGTATCGGTTCCCCGTCCTCACCGAGGGCCAGCGTTTCCGGCTGCCCCTGTGCGGCACAGACGCGCTCCACCTCGCCCTCGTGACCCTTGACGTAGGCCGGGACCCGGTGGTGCCTGGCTTCTTCCCGGTCGGATATCCGCACCCGGTCACCGATTGCGAACCTGGCCATCAGCCGGCTGATTCCTCGAGCTCCGCCAGACGCCGGCCGAGCTCTTCCCTCGACACCACGCCACGCTCGATCATGAGCGCCGCGGCCGCCGCGGCCCATCTCTCGTAGTAACTCAGGCGCTCGTAGACATCCGGCCCCAGCGACTCGATCTGGTGCCGCATCTCGGACCAGTCCCTGACCACGCCTTTCTTGAACAGCAGGTACACCATGGCGTCTATACGTCGCTCCCAGAAGGTGTAGTCGTGGCTGGCATGATCGATGTCACCACCTGGCATGCCGCCGACGTCGTGCGGACCGATTGGTTGCGGTTTGTCGGACACTTGAATTCCCGGAAGATGTGGTCGGAGACGACAGTGTCCAAGAAACACAAGAGAATCACAAGTGGCAGCCCCGAGCCCGGCAGACGGGACGGATTCGATTGCGAGCCGTATCAGAAATGCGGAACGGCCGCTATCAAAAGCCCGGTCAACCATGCAGTGCATTCACCAGCTTGTTCGTCGCGGCAAGGCGGCTGGCCAGCATACGCACCACAAAGGCGTGAAATTCAGCCTCGAGCGCCGGGTCCTCTTTCATCTTCTCCATTGCTTCCCGGGTCAGGCGGTAGACTACCGAGGGAACCTCGGCGACGACCGATGCTGACCGTGGGATGCCAAGATACAGCGCTACCTCGCCCACCACCGTGCCGGCGCCCATACTGCGCAGCCTGACGGGCTCCTGGTCTCTCATTTCGAACTGGACGGTGACGCGGCCGGACTCGATGAAAAACAGGTCAGTCGAATCGTCCCCCTGGCGGATCAGATATTCCCCCTCCGCGGCATACTGCAGGTCGAGATAAGTCATGAGTAGCGCGGCCCTATCGCGATCCGAGAGCTGCCTGGACAACCTGTCGAACAATCGTATTTCCGCCACCCCGGCATCGCGCGGAACGGCATCGAGCAGTTGTTGCTCGCACCACTCCAGGCCCCGGTCGGTGTTCGTAAATATTTGAATCACAGGTTCATCCTGCTCGATCACCTCGCCCCTCGACAGGCTCGAAAGGATTTCCCCGGACAGGTTCGTCATCAGGATTCTGAATTCAGCCTGTTCAGCCAGATGCTTTATCTTGATGAAGCAGCTCACGGTGGATGTATCGACATCGCTGACGTTGCGAAAATCCAGGATGAGATACCCAAGAGCAAGCCGGGATCGATCAGCCAGCCGTTCCTTGATCCAGGTCAGGACCTTATGGGCTGTACCGAAAAATATGAATCCCTCGAGCACCAGCAGGCAGATCCGGTCGCCTTGTTCGATGAGAATCTTCTGCGATTCACCGTCGCGCTCGACATTGCTGTGATAGTTGATCCCGGAAAGAGCGTGCTTGATGACATCGACCCGGCTGTAGTTGAAGACGAATATGCTCGCGCCCGCTACTATGCCGACCGCAATCCCCTGCAGATAGCCCACCGATGCCGACACCAGGAGGCACAGTATGACCACGGCGTAGTCGGCCCGTGGCAGTTTGAACCAACCCTCGTACACCCACTCGATCATCAGGATCAATCCGAAGAACAGGATAAAGCCGCCTAGCAGGGTCTTGGGCAGGTAAGACAGAAACGATATGCCGAACACCAGCGCCAGCAGGCAGACAAGCGCCGTTATGATCCCGGTGAGACGATAAGATGCATTGATCTCCCGTGCCAGAAGGGAATCCTCCACCGAGTGCGAGCCCGTTACCCCACCACCCAGCGCGGCCGCCACATTCGCTATTCCCGCGGAAACAAGCTCGCGGTTTAGATCCATGTCCCGCTTCACCACGAGCTCTATTCCGGTCGCACTCAGCAGCAGCCCGAGCAGGCATAGCAGTATCAGGCTGCCCACGCTATCCGCCTGGGCGGCGACCAGGCCCCAGTCGACGCGATGGAGCATCGAGGCATCCATCGTGGCCCAGAGAGACTGGTCGGGGAAAGGACCCACCAGCCATCCGCCGGCCTCCAGTTCCGCCACCGGTAACCCGAATACTCCAGTCGACAGATAAAACACTCCAATCGCAATCGCGAACATGACCGGCAGGACGAGGTAATGACTGGACGTACGCGTAGCAATGACCAGCGCCACGCCAAACACCGCGCCTGGCAGCCACCGGACGACGTTACCCGGCTGCAGCAGGGATGGCAGGGTATTCATATCGATATCCTGGTCGATCATGACGCCAAAGGCACCGACCACGATCAACCAGCCCATAGTCACGACCACGCCCCCAACGACCGGGAGGGGAATGAATCGCACCAGGTTTCCCAGCTTGAATTGTCCCAGTACAAGAAAGACCAGGCCGGACAGTAGCGTCGAAACCACGACCACGACCATGACAGTAGTGAAAACTAGCTCGGCATCCGTCGACGGCGGCATACTGGCGGCAAGCGCGGAGGCTACCAGGCTGAGTATGATCGCGGCGGCTTCGTCGGAACCGGCAATCATGCCCGGATAGGAACTCATCAACGCCATGACAAGTGCCAGAACCATCGAACCGAACAGGAAATAGCCGGTACCCCGCACCAGGAAAGGTTCGAGTACGCCGTTGAAAACCAGGGCGGCAATCGTTACGGACCACAGCACCATCGTGGCCCCGATGATCAGCCCTGCAAACAGGGCCGGCAGCAGCCGCGATGGCCGGATCTCCTGTCTCAGCTCCGACAGCACGCGCGATACCGGCATAGAGTGGCCTTGGCCCGAGAACTCAAGACACGATTCCTGTTCACATTATTGTTCTGATTTTTTGCAGATTGGGGAGGCCGCGACCAAACTCCTTCGCGGCCATCGGGGGGCCGGTGCTCAGGCTAAGTTACGTGTCCCGTTGTCTTTGTACTCCAATTCTTGCGGGGCATTCAAGCAGTCGACGGGCATTTTACACCAGGACCGGCCGCCCT
>CAMYOI010000033.1:573-5941 GCA_947259955.1 uncultured Gammaproteobacteria bacterium | reverse complement strand
GCACCGCCCATATTCTGCTTCAATGCAGGATCATGTCCGACCACGCTGGGGCATGCGAACAGATTGGGGTACACCCCATTTGGCATCGTTCGAGTCTGGTGGGCGGAAGAAACCGCCTCGACAACGTCAGGCGGCAGGGCGGCATCCAGCGTCACGATCTCGGTGCCGCTGACGTCCAGACGAGGCTGGTGAATGGCCTCGTCGACTGACATACGATAGTCGCTGAGAAAAGATACCAGCTGAAACACCGCCGGCATGATGCGCCGCCCACCCGATGCCCCCAGCGCAAAACGTTGACCGTCCTCGCGCAGCAGGACAACGGGGCACATGTTCGACAGGGGACGCTTTGCCGCGGCAATGGAATTTGGCCTGCCCGGTCGGGGATCGAACCACATGATGCCGTTGTTCATCAATATGCCGGTCCGCGGCAGGGTGACCTTCGATCCGAACAGTGACAACAGCGTGATCGTCAGCGCGACCAGGTTCCCGTGGCGATCGGCAACATTGATGTGGGTCGTGCAGGATGGCGAGCCGAAGTCCGGCACATCGCCGATGAAGGCGAGACGGTGGTCATAGGCATCGTAAAGGCTCCGGGCATAAGCCGCGTAGGCCCGTGCATCGGGGGCCGCAGAGTCTGCACGCAGGTTGGCCGCCAGCGATGCCAGCGCGTACTTCAACGTAGGGCCGGCGGTAAGCCCGGGAACGATATCGATCTCAGCGCCGCGATAGCTGCCGCGCTCCACCTCCGACAAGTGCGGCCGATATGCTGCCAGATCTTCCGCGGTGAGCTTGATCCCCATCGTCTCCGCGTCCGCCAGAATATCACCCGCTATTTCACCGCGGTAGAAGTCTTCCGCCCCCGCATCGGCAAGGCGCCGCATCGTCCTGGCCAGTTCACCCAGCCGGATAGACGGCAACGGTCCGGCCCATTCCCCAACCGGCACGAAACCGTTCGGCAGGAATATCCGGCTGCTGTGTACGAAGTCGGAAAGATCCTCGGCCGCCGAGGCGATTTTCAGCGTTCCGTACCAATCCACCCGCATCCCCTGTTCGGCAAGTCGGGTTGCCGGAGCCAGCACGTCCCGCCAATCCAGGGTGCCGAATGCGTCCAGCGCCTTGTCGAGCCCCGCGACCATCCCCGGGACGGCGATCGAGTAGAGCCCCTTTATGTTTCGATCCTCTACCACCGACGGCCAGGTGAACAGGTCTGGTCCGGTACCCTCGATCAGCGGATAGTCACCGGGATCAAGTGAAAAGGACGATTTGACGCCGAATTCCACCGCGTGGCTTTTGTGCTCGTCCGCGATGTAAGCCACCATATAACCGCCGCCGCCGATGCCGCTCATCCAGGGCTCCACTGCGCCAATGGCAAATGCGGCGGCTACGGCGGCATCCACGGCATTGCCGCCCCGGGAAAGGATCCTTGCCCCAACTTTCGAGGCCAGCACATGCTGGGTAACCACAATGCCGCCGGAGGTGCAGACCGCGGGCTTTATTACCCGCCAGGACTCGGCTAGTGAGCTCGAGGTCAACAATGCGTCATTGCTCCAGCTTTCGCCGAAGCATCTCTGCGAGTTCCGCGTGGGATTCCGTGTTCATTATATCCAGGGCATGAACACCGGTCAGTTTCTTGACCAGTTCTATACCCGCTGTGGTATTTGCTGCCGGCCCGGTGACGAGGTCCGGTCGTAAATCAAATGCGGTCTGCACCCCGACGACCGCGTATGGATCGGAGGCGCACAGTATCCTGCAGCAGATATTGTCGCCGATTTCTTCAATCGCCACCGCTCCGTTATACGGCTCCAGAGGCGATGCGCCCGCCTCCGCCACCAACACATCCGCGTCCAGCGCGCTGATTCGCGACAGCAGCTGGCGCAGCCGCTTGCGGTATTCCTCCGGCTCCACGACCGTGGAGGGTAAGCCCGTATCGACGAAGTCCAAAATATGGTCCGCGCCGGCGTCACCAAAAGTCAGCACATCGCGGTAGCGGCCGGCACCGGTCAGCTTGGCCCCGACAACGGAGTAGCCCAAACGTTTCAACTCGTGGATAACGACCCGCCCGGTCATCGTCTTTCCCGACGACATCGAAGTACCGACGAGCAGTACCACGGGCGTGTTCAGTTTTCGCGTTTCAGCCGGCTTGGCGAAATCCAGCATATTGAGCTTGGAACCGTTGCGTGTGAGATGGCCGACGTAGCGCAGGGGCAGGGGTTGAGGGGAAAATTGGGATATCGATGTTACCTTTCCCAGCAGACCCGCGGCGGTCATGGAATGCATACAAAAATTCTCTCCGATGTCTTCCCAGGAGCCGACACCTTCCAGTGTGGCGCATCGCTTGCCGAGCGCGCCGACAACTCTGTCACCCGGCATTCCTTCAACCATACGCCCGTTGCAGAGTTCCAGTTTGATATATGGGGGGTGTCCTGAGGTGATTTCTCCCATCGCGTAGTCGCCGGTCGCCCACCGTTCGCGAGGAACCGGCCCGACTTCAAACGGTTTCTCTTTGAGGTCGGCTATACGGGTTAATGATAGAAAGAAACACTTGATATGGCTCATCGTCATATCCTGCGGGTTAAACCTTAACGCGTTTATTCAACTGGTTGGTGATTACCGGCGGATCGGCCGCTGGTTCCTACAATGGCGGTGCCGAAATCAGCAAAGCAAGCAACGCGGCTCGTTCGATGGTCTTGTCGATATACAGGAACTCATGGTGTGCGTGCGCCCCATCGCCGACCGCGCCCAACCCGTCCAGCGTTGCGGTAAAGATACTCGTTGTGTTGCCGTCCGATCCGCCACCCGCGGTATCCTGCTCCAGGTCCAGTCCGATGCTTTGACCCATTTCGCGTGCCAGTGTCCACAGCACCCGATTGCGTTTCGTTGCCTCCATGGGAGGTCGCCCTATTCGACCACTGATTTCAAGCTCCACCCCGGGAGTCTTCGACTCCAGGGCAAGAATTGCCTGTGCCACTTGCTCGGCATCGGCGTGGGTCAATACCCGCACGTCGACGACGGCCTCACTCAGAGGCGCGACCACGTTGGGGCGAAGCCCGCCATCCACGGTGCCGACATTGACACTGACGCCTTTGTCGACATCATTCAGTGCAAAAAGGCTCTGGATCACGTGCGACAACTCCAGTATGGCGCTGGCCCCCTTGGTTGGGTCGAGCCCCGCGTGTGCGGCCTTGCCTTTTATCTTGACATGGAAACGGCCCACGCCCTTTCGCGTGGTCTTCAGTTTTCCACTCAATCCCAGCGAGGGTTCGAGGACGTATACCCGCTCCACGCATTTTGCCAGCCTGGCGATGTGCCTGCCCGATTCGCGGCTGCCAATCTCCTCGTCTGAATTGAGGAACACAAGAGGCGTAACGGGGGGATCCACACCCAGATCACGCAGCGCCGCCAGCGCGAAGACAGCCTGCGTGATGCCGCCCTTCATGTCGAAGACACCCGGCCCCCGAACCAACTCGTGTCCTATCTCGAAAGGCATATTATCCAGCGTTCCGACCGGCCAAACCGTGTCGTAATGACCGAGCATGAGCTGTGCAGGCCGTCCCGATGCGCGGGAGGCGGGCCCGGCGTACAAATGCCCGCCGCTGGTGCGACCGGGGATGCGCAATGATCTGTACCCCAGATCGTCCAGCGTTGAGATCAGGAACTCGCGCACGTCGGCCTGTGTTGCAGGATCATTCGAAGGTGATTCCCGGAGGGTTAGCGATTGCAGAAACGAAACAAATGCCTCCCGCCGGCTTTGCAAATACTCTAGAATCTCGGAACCAATCACCGCTGATTCGATCTGGGTCCGAGGATTCAAGATCTCGATTTCCCGGTTATACCAAGTACTGCAGTTGGCCCTGTCGCAAACTTTCGACCCCTACTTCTTCATTCCAGCGGGAAATGGAAAAGACCGCGTCACTTCAATGGCGGCGAAACGACCTGGATGAAGGTAGGCCAGCAAAGGTGAATCGTGGATCAGGTCCTGGTCATCACGATCATCCCTGCGCAACGAATCTTCCTCGACGTGCGCGGCGACAATTCTGCTAATGATCAGGCTGTTCACTCCCAGATCGTCCACGATTCTGTCGAGTTCGCATTCAAGATAAAGATAGCCGTTTTCCACGAATACACCGTCGACCACTTCGGCGGGCACCTGACTGATGGCAGCGAGGCTGGGCTTGGCATCGTCTTCGCCACAGCGCGGCGCCGCCGCCAGGCTTGCCTCCAGGATCTGGGCAGGACGCAGATAGCTTGCGGTAAAGACTTTCTCGCGGTTTATGTTCTGATAGGTCCGGTGTCGTGGGCTACAGACAAAGCCCAGATGGTTCTGCCAGCTCAATGGCATGACCATGTGTTTGGGCGCAAGATCGAATCCCCCACCCTCTTCACGGGTCCCGATCAGCACCAGCGGGGACACCATGAAAACCTGTTCCCACACCGGTTCTGTCGGGTCCAGGGTGATCACGCCTTTGTTCTTGGACTCTACCACGCGCAGCTCCCGGGCAGTGACATTCGGATGATTCTATCCGCCGGAAGCTGGGGGCTAATTGACTTGTGTCAGGATTGGCGCGGGAATTTTTGCAACATGCGGAACACATCAAGGCGGTCCGCTTTCCACCGCGGAAAAGGCAAATCACACTTTATTGTTAAATCAGATTGGACTTGGAAAGCTCGCCGAGTATGGTTTTTGCCAGTTCGCTGATCAACGCGTCGGTGTTTTTCGGGTTGAAGGTTTCCGTTTTTCCGGACCAAACCAGTTTTTCACCGTCGACGCGGTACAGATTCGATTCGAGGTGTACGATGGTGTCTTCGGTGATGTATCCCGGTGTATATATCGGCGAAAAGTGTCCATAGTACCCGTAAAAAGAGCCATAGAACGGATCACCGACGTAGTCGTAACGGGGTGGGACATAGCGATCCTCTTTCTTGATCTTCACCTGGCGCATGACCAGAACGGCGTCGATAGGCGTTCCGGCGATGGACGATTTTATCGCCTCCTTGCTCAGGTCCTTTCTATCCGGCAGAAGTTCATAGCTGGCGGTGGACTCGATCCCGCGCTTGTCGAGTTCCTCGATGAAGCCGCTTTCGAACACGCGGCGCCGGGTATCGTTGTGATTGAGGCTGAGCACCAGCAGATTATTGAAAGCGGTTTTTTGTTCAGGATCCGACCACTGCTCGGTAACCGTGGTACTGCTGCACGCCGCCACCGCGAGGGTCAATGCAAAAATTGACGCAAATACGATTTTTCTATTCATTTCCTTCTCCACTACGGACGATACCTGCTATTCCCGGGATCTCACCACGCCACCCGTCGCCGCTCTTTCTTCAATTCCTCGGATTCCTGGGCCGGGTCGGTCCTGGTCTTCAGCAGCTG
>CAMYOI010000033.1:0-547 GCA_947259955.1 uncultured Gammaproteobacteria bacterium | reverse complement strand
ATACCTGCTATTCCCGGGATCTCACCACGCCACCCGTCGCCGCTCTTTCTTCAATTCCTCGGATTCCTGGGCCGGGTCGGTCCTGGTCTTCAGCAGCTGTCCCCAGTTGGTCCTCTTGGCCATCTCGTCTCTAGTCTCGGCCGGAATGATTTCATTGCCGATCCGGACCTGCCAGCCGCCGCCCAGAGCCTTGTACAAGGCAACGACGTTGGCTACCGCAAGGCCACGGCTGGTGACCTCCCGTTCCTGTTCACGGAACAGGGCTTCCTGGGTATTGAGCACCCGCGTGTAATCGGCCGCGCCCTCCTGGTACTGCAGGAGGGCGATGTCGACCGCGCGCTGCGCCGCCGCAACACCGTTTTTCAGGTAGCCCAATTGCTCGCGGGTGCGGATGAACCCGATCATCGCGTCCTCGGCCTCCTGCAGGGCCAGCAGAACCGTATTCTGATAGTTCACCAGGAGCTGTTGGAACCGGGCGTCCTGCACGCGGACTTCGTTTCTTATGCGGCCGTAGTTGAACAGGTTCCAGCTGAACCCCGGCCCTCCA
>CAMYOI010000032.1 GCA_947259955.1 uncultured Gammaproteobacteria bacterium | reverse complement strand
CAACCTGGTTCGTTTGACCCATGCATTCCGGCGCACACAGAGGCGGGTCAACGCCCTGGAACATATCATACTGCCCGAGCTGGAGCAGACCATCCGAGACATCGAGTCCGTTATGGCAGAAATGGAACGGGACGACCTGGTCAGGTCGTCTCTGATAAAACGGCGGCAGTCCGGTGACGAAATCGCCGATAATTGATCCTTAGGGATGCTCTGATTAATGTTGTCATTGCGAGGAGCGTGCCGAAGCTGCGAGCGAAGCGTGGCAGGACGCCGCAATCCAGAAGTTCTTGTATGACAACAGTGCTGGATTGCTTCACTTCGTTCGCAACGACGAAATACTGAATTAATCAGAATCTCTCTGAGATTTAACGAATCTCCACTTTACACGATGGTCTGTCCGGCGGATGCTAAACTCAGCCCTGTCGATGGGACCGCTTTTTTACATATTCCGATGTCATTGCTGCAAGTAAGGCACTGTAATTAAGCGAGAACTTCAATTCGTCACCGACGTGTACGCCCCCGGCGGCGCTGCTTGCATCGATTACCAGATATCCACTGGAGGCGCCAAGTATCGAGAAGCGGGCATCAATCGGAGTAATACCGTGTACATCCACGTCCTCCCGGCCGACGTTGAGCAGCGCGCTCAGGATATCTCCACGGTCCTCGAAACCCGGGTGCCCGCCGAATGCGTCTTCGCCGAGTTCGCCGAACGGAGATGATGGTTTATTCTTGAGTTCCAATATTTCAGCATGCAGAGTGAACGCATCCTGATATGTCCCTGGCCACGGGTCTCGATGCGTGGTCTCGCGGCCGAGCAGGATGGCCTCACCAATTCGCGCATGATTGACCCGGTCCGGCATTTGTCCTGCGGCGATGAGCGACAGACCGCTGGAATTGGCGCCGGATACCAATTCGAGTTCAATGCGAAACTTTTGCTCGATGCCGTCTGCGAGCTCCACCAATCGGGCCATGTTGTCCTCACTCGGGATCACTCCGCCGAAACACGCCAGATTCGTTCCCAGTCCTTTTATTCGAATACCGGGCAACTCGATTGCTGCGGCCAGGAACGTCGGGAGATCGTCAGGCCACACGCCCTCCCGGAGGTCGCCGAGGTCCACCATGAGGATCACCTCATGGATGCAGCCGCGTTTCTCGGCCGCTCTCGACAAGGCGTCAAGCACCGCCAGTTCGGAATTCAAGCTCAAATCAACGGAATCAACGACGCGGTCCACTGCGGACAACGCAGGTAAACGTACCAGCATGAACGGTGTATCCACACCGCCGGCCTTGAGCCGATCGATGTTTTCAAGTCGAGAGTCCGCGATGGCCGTTACGCCGGCGCGCACCATTGCCTTTGCCACCCCCGGATGACCACACACACCCTTGGTAACGCCGGCGACCTCGATACCGCAGCGCCCGCAAAGTTCGACAATCGAGCGGGCATTGTGCTCTATTTTACCGAGATCAATGGTCAGGTATGGAGTCGTCAATGCCGAATTTCTTGCATCCTTCTAACAATGAAGCTGGCTACGTCTTGACCGGTGGTAGCCTTGCCAAAGCCTGCGTCCATACCGCATTGCCTTGCCACGTCGTCGGTCACGTGTGTACCGCCGGCGATGATCAACAGATCTTCGCGCATGTTCAGTTGTCGGGCCAATGCATCGAGTTCCCGCATGTGCTGCCGGTGGATATCGGCGTGTGTGACAATGGTTGAAATCAACACCGCCCGTGCATTCGTTTTTCGCACCATTTCGAGCACCCGTGCGGGAGCTACCGACGTTCCTAGGTTGTGGCAATAGAATCCATATTTCTCGATACCGCCGTGCTTGATATCGAGGATCTCATGCAATCCGACCGAGTGCTCGTCTTCGCCGATCGTAGCCGCGATGACGTGAACATTCCGTGGCCGAACATATGCTTCGATTTCCGCCTCCGGCAGCGGCTGTTCAGGTTCTGTCAGCGTCAATTCATCCACCGTTACGCAAATATCGAGTATCCCCTTGATTTCGAATACACTGCCCTCTGCTGGATGCATTTGCCTTCGACTGATGACTTCGGGATTGTGCAGACCCATATGCCGCGCCATGTGTATAGCCGCTGCTTCAGCCACGTGCGGCTCCGCCGGTATAAACAGCGTCACGCACACGACGCCGTCGCCATGTTTCTCGACCTCGGGCCGCAATAACCCCGACTTACGCTCCTCGACCGGCGTCTTAAGGCGCTTATCTACGCTATCCTCGGGGTCCAACTCATCGATGTAACGGATCTTTGAGGGATCACACAGAGTGCAGCCGCCGTAATCTTCACAGGGTTTACGATCTTTGCGCGAGTAGGCATTGAACCCGAAATGACTGCAAACCGGTGCGCCATAATCCGTTTCGCGCCGGACTACCGTGCCGTGACCGTCCCCGGCGTCAGGATCGCGCGTGATGCCGTCGTCATTTCGTTCCGGGTAATGTCCCGAGTCGACGAAGTGACCCGCTTCAACCGCGGTGTAGTAACCCCCAATATCAACGATCTCCTCCAGGAACAGCACCGCACGCTCTTTGATCTCACGCGCCTGCTCGCGCAATGGACCGGATTTCTTGAGTTCCAGTTGTTCCGTTATCCCATCCAGGGCCATGAGGGTCTGGCGCGCCGTGTTCACCCCGGCGATATTGTTGTAATGCCAGGGGATATTTCGACCTTCATCCGGCGTGATCGTACTTTGGATATCCGTCAAGGTCAGACGCGAGATCAGCGTGTCGAGCACATGGGTTACTGAAGCTTCCAGCATGTCGGATTCCATGTAACGCGTATTCTGTTGCGCTCGGAACCTGTAGCCCCGGAATACTTCACGCAGCGCGACTGCATAGGGCAGGTCGATCCGCAATTTCGGTGCGGGTGGTGCGGTGGGCGGAACGGTCGACAAAGCAATCAGATCCGCGGGCATGCCGATTGCGCGTGAGTACGCCGTATTGATGGCATGCTGCACGAACAGCTCCGGCAGCACTTTCCACGCTTCCTTCGCGGTGGCGTTGGCATTGTGCGCACCGTCGAGCTGGAGGATACCAGCATCGGCTAGGATCCGCTTCGACTCCGCGGCGTCGACGAATGAACGCCGCATGTTGACGTCCCGGTAAAGTACATTGTATTGCGGATCCTGATGAGCCCCGTTTACCCCCTCTTCGGAAAAAAGCACGGCAATCTCCGGCCCGGCAACCCCGCTGACATAAGAATGAAAATTGATCGGCCGGCCTACCTCCTCTTCGATCGCGTCCAGGGCTTTTCTGGTAGCGCGCACTTGTTTCCGGGTGATTGGAATGCCGCCAATCCCTTCAGGTGTTCCTTCTATCAGTCCGTCGATGTGCGACTGCCCCGTCGTCCGTATTACCATGATGTGGTCGGCACCGTGCCAGGCGGCCATGCGCATACGGCGCAGATCATCTTCGAAACGGCCGGAAGCGATCTCCGTGGTAATGACCAGGTCGCACTGCGGGTCGATCCCGGAAAAATCACGCGCGGCACAGAGCGGTACCGACTGTTTGAGGTTCGAGGACGTATCCTTGTAAACGAAAGGACCAATCTGCTGGTTCTCGATCCTGCTGCGCCATGTCCATCCTTTTCGCTTTGGCCGATAGTGTTCCAAATCCGCCAGCACTTCCAATACGTCGATCTTTCGATCCGTTGACGTTTTCATGATGCGACCAGCTCGTCCCAGTGGCGCCCCGCCAAAAGATCCTCGCCCGCTTCACGTACCGTAATCGCTCTATCCTGGGCCAGCCGAAGCACCAGCCCCCCTGCGCCGTGTCCCAAGAGTCCTCTTTTCATCATCTGGTCGACTAGGGCTTTCGACTCGATGCTCGAAAACCCCATACGAAGCAGAACGGCACGTTCGATAGAGGGCGACGTGTGGGTACGGGCTTCCTCGACCAAGGGTTCCACTATCCGGGTGACCAGATCCCAAAAATGATCGTGCAGCTCCTCGTCGGACAACTCTCGGAGATGCCCGCGCCGCGACTCGAAGTCATCAGGTCTTTGCACGTATCTCCTCCACCAACTGCCGCGCGTTACCGGTCTCGATTCGGGTCTCGGCCGCGAGAAACACAACGTCATTTTCGCTCAGCGGCACGTCTGCAGGCAGAGATTCCAGCGTTCTGCGCAAATAAGAGCGCCGGACGTGATCCAGGTCAACATCAACGGCCTCGAGCTGCGAAGGCTGCTCCGGTATTACAATCGCCCGGCCCGGCCTGTTCTCGCGCGGATTGCCCCGCTTGATTTCTATACCCATCCGTTTGGCGAGATCGAGCTGTGCGAGCGGGTGTTTGCCGGCTCCGGTATATTCGGTTTCCTGCACGACCACGATCCTGTCTTCGTCGAGCTCGCGGGCGATGGCAAACGCGGCGGCAAGCGAGGTGTTACCCGCCGGACCGCGCTGAAGGCCTTCGAGTTCCGCAAGCACCTGGGTGGCATAGAAAACTTCTCCCTGGGTGACGGTGACGAATCGATCGATATAACGCAGCGGCCGAGCGGCGTTTCGCGGCACGTCCGTACGGTCCGGCCATGTAGTGAACGGCAATGAAAACCCGGTGTGCCCGGTAGTGAAGGACTTGCGGTTGAAATCGTGGTCGGATGCCATGTGCAGGCCACCGAGATCGACGCTGGCCGCAATCATCTGGGTGTCCACCGCTCCGGCATAGCGAAGGCCCCTTGCGGTACCGGTGACGTTTCCGCCCCCGGCATGAGTGGTGATCACGGCATCGGGAAATCGTCCGGTAACCTGCTTTATCTGCAGGGCAAGCTCGTAACCGAGCGTCTCGATGCCGACGATCGCGTACGGCGTGTAGAGGGAGGCATTGAAAAAACCCGTCTCCTTCAGGATGCAAAGGAACACATAGAACAATTCCGGTCCCACCGACAGCCGGACCACCTCCGCTCCGCAAGCTTCGCAGGCGCGTGTCTTCTCCTCGATTTCCGGTTGCGCAATGCCCTTGCTGTCGAAGGCCTCCTGCACGACGATGCAGCGCAGCCCCGATTTCGCGGCCTGCGATGCCACCGCCGCGCCAAAGTTTCCACTGGTCGCTGCAGCGACGCCCTCATAACCCCGTTTCGAGGCTTCAAAGACAGGCAGCGACGCACGCCGATCCTTGAAGGACCCAGACGGATTCACCGCTTCATCTTTGACGAAGACGCGGGCGCCCTTCCCGGGCTTTGCGGCCACGCGGATGAGCTTCGTTACATTGTGGAGTTCGATGACGGGCGTGTTTCCCACCGCGGTTCGGGATTGTATTCGATGGGTCGAATCCATATCGTACCCGGTATCAGCAAGCAGTCGTTCGTAATCGAAAGCGAGCGACCCGGTCGCATACTGTGAATAGTCGAGTCCGACCGACGACTTCATGATTTCGTCTCGCTCGGCCATCACGGACTCGTAGCTTTGTACCGCACTCACTTGTAATCGCCCCGTTCGCGCAGAATCGCCCGCACTTCGTTACCTATTCCGGTAAGTTGGGCTACTGGCGGACCAAAACCATGGGTATAGGCAGGATTGACCTTTACCAATATGCCCGCCAGTCTCCGTCCCGCCACGGTCTCGATTTCGGCCTGCTGACCCGCAACTGTCGGCCCGGTAAGAAAGCCCCTCGCCCTCAGCTCCAGGGGCACGCGCTTGGTATCGGCGGGAATATGCGGCGCGCGTTCACCCGCCTGCAGAACGATGTTCGAGATCTCCACCCAGGTGCCTTTGGCGATTTTTTCAGTCACGCCATGCGCCTCGCAGCCCCCTTGATGAACACGCGCGCATCAGCCAGTATCGCGGCCGGAACCGGCAGGTCCACCATGGTGTGCAGACCAGGCTCGGCGTTCAACACGCGCGGAATTTCATTGACCGCGAGCGCGGCCGTGGCTAACCCCCCAGGTATCTCGGGTCTCATATGAAGATTTATATCGGGTGTACCACGAATCCGAATGGTGTCCCCCGTCTCAATACGCTCCAGGTGTGGATGCACCTGCTGTGGATGGATCAGCTCGATGACGGATTTGTTACCTGAATATCCCACAGCCGTATGCAGACAGCCGGCAACGCGGCCGGGTTCTACTGTTACAAAAGGTGTTTCCCGTGCAACCCGAGCGATGATCGGATCGCGGTTCTCATCTATCCGATCGATTTTCCAACCGATCGAAGACGCGATCATGTGTATCGATTCACGAAATCCGATATGTCCAACGACACTGCCCGCGTGGATGCCCGTCTGAAACTCCGCGCGACTCAGGCCAACACCCTGCGCTTTCAATACCGAGTGACCATACCTTGCCAGATCATTGGTGCGCCTGGCTGATATATGCCGTATGTCGGTGCAGACCCCGCTGAGCGTAATAATCAGCAGATCGAGCACGAATCCGGGATTCACCCCGGTACCCAACAGCGAAACTCCATGATCCGATGCCAATTGGTTCAACTCCCGAGCGATCTCCGGTGAACCCGCCTCGGGGCAGGCCATTTCTTCGGCAATCGTAATCACATGTACACGCCTTCGAATCAGCGTTGAGATCTCCCCGACGGCGTCGGCAACGGTGGAACACGTTGCCTGAATTGCGACGTGGGGTTTAGCCTCCTCCAACAGCTCCGGCAGCTCATTGCCAACGGTAATGCCCAGTTCCCGGCCAAGACCAATCGCGGTACCGAGATCAAGACCGCCGCGCTCCGCTCTTCGAGCGAACGCACCAACGAGCTTCAACCCGGGCTTGTTCAGGATGACTCGTGCTATCTCGGACCCGATACTTCCGGTCCCGAGCACCAATACCCGAACAGGACCTTGCATAAGCGAGCGCAGTCCTCGTCGTCGGAGGCCAATTGTAAAACCTACTTACTCTCCGCGCTGCCGGCGCGAACCCAGATGCCACGCCCCATGCAGCACAGTAACTCGTTACCGCTGGAGACATAGGCTCCAATGGGGTATGTCTCATCATTGAAGTAGCAAACTCCCGTCTCGAGTTCGAGATCTTCGTATTCTTCTTCTTCGCTCTCGTCGTCGAAAATCGGTGAATTTTTTCGCTCCGGATCGGGTGCTCCGACCTCCGGTACATCGATATGTTTTGTCATGGCGTGATGGCTGAATTAAAGTATTGAGCGTTACTTCAACATCGCATTGCCTTTGCCATGTTGATCCAAATCAATAGCTAGTGTCCTGTTTCAAAAACAGCTATTTATATGTCTTGTGGCTTTCGTCTACCGCTGAGTACCGGTTTTATGACTGGATCGCCACGTCCTGCCGCGCTTCACTCGCAGCTTCGGCGCGCTCCTCGCGATGACATCCGCGGTCATTGCGAGCGCAGCGAAGCAATCCAGTAGAACACTCAATCTACATCTGCCGGTCTCAAACACATAGCCAATTGTGAGACAGTACACTAGCCCGCATATTGCACCAGTATCCCGAGCGATGACGCAGGACAGGTTTGGCTGAGCGCCGGTCTGGAGCGAGGAGCCTAGCCATAGCTACGGTCCGAGTGAAGACCAAGCCCAGGCGAAGCTGAACAAGTCAGCACCGGGATAGGCCGACCCCGATGACAAACCGTCCTTTTGATCAATCTATCCAAATCGTTGTATTGGTGAAATAGATCAAGGGCATGGAAAACAATCACGGCCGGTCTGGTGCAATATGCGGGCTAGTACAAAGCCCCGCTATTTCCGATTGACATCTACGCATTCAATATCTGCCTTACAAGCTTGGTGCGCTCAAGAGGAGCCGTGGAAAGACGATTCGGCTTCCGAACGCAGCAATGCCTCTCGATCGGAGTAACGCGGCGAAAAGTGAATGGGTATAACGCGCTTGGCTCGCGCCAGTCCGGCGATCTCACCCGCCTGACGGGCGGTAAGATGGTTTTTTTGCGCGGCAACGTTTGCGTCGTCGTGAAGAAAAGCGCATTCGATGAACAACAGATCACAATCGTTGAACAGTTCCACTGCCCTGAGACAATTGATCTCGTTGAACACCACATCGACCAGATATCCGATTTTTTGCCCCGGCACGATCTGTAATACCCTGTCCCTGAGAAATCCCAATGGCATCGCCTCGCGTTTCCCGGCATCGCGCGCTTCATCGGTGATCGTAATCGGCGTGTCGTCCGGTCGTGACTCCAGGACGGCCTGTTTCAGGTTTCGCAGCCAAGGGCCTACCGGAAGACCGAGTTCATCGAGACGGTTTTTCCATACGTTGACGTGTTGCCTCTCTTCTATGCAGTAACCCAGCACCGGAATCGAATGATCGAAGATCGTGCTACGTACACGAAACGCTGCCTCCTCTATCAACACGCCGGCCCGGACCTGGCAGGAATCCTCGTCCGAGATGCGGAATGCTTCGCGGCACCGAAATGTCGCCTTTTTTCCATCGCCATTTTCGTTCAGTTCAGTAACGGTGATGATGAAATCATCTTCATAGTTATGAACCAGGTTCCAGGAATATGCCGCCAGCTTGCTTTCAACCCGTGCAATGAATCCAGTGGGACCATAGAGCCGCAGCGGCCTCCTTCTCCCGATCCGCAACCTCAGCAACCAGTCGAAATCGCTGAAATGATCCATGTGAGCGTGGGACACGAAAACATCGCTGACGCGCATCAATTTCTTCGAGGACAACTGACGCAGGTTTCCGGCATCGAACAACAGCGCCCGCTTCTCGAATAGAACGTCGACATACAAGACCGGATCCTCAAACGTGCCATTTGCCATGCAGGGCTGGAATGAGGGTCTCAAGGGTTCAATCCCGCGGAAAAACGGCCGCAGCCAATCCGTACAGGATCAGAGCGCCCAGTATCACGATCGTAAAGCCGAAATGGATTGCAAGCAGCGTTGCGAGCACCGCACTCACCACGGAGGCGCAACCGTTTATCGCCCAGGCCCAGGGCACGAGAGATTGGGCCGATTCTCCAAGCCGGTTCAGTGCCTGAGGAAAGGGCATGCCCATGCACAACCCGAGGGGGGCTATGAGCGCTACCGCAATGGCCATCTTTATAGCGGCCGGCACCGATAGCAATGACGCAAATACAACGTCGAGAAACAGCAGGTACACGATGCCGAGCGATGCAATCGCCGCTATCGCGTAGCGTGCTGTGTTGCGCGCACCAAAGTAAGCCGCCAGAGGAGTCGATGCGGCGCTGCCGAGTCCGGCGAAAATGAGGAATGCCGTGAGCACCACCGTGACGGCATAGATCGGGTGATGCAGAAACAGGATAAACTTCTGAATAAAAGCGATCTCGAGGAACAGGAAGGCGAGCCCGATCAAAAAGAAATACGAGAAAACGCGTTTGCGGATTTTCTTGCCGGGAGACCGTCCGCGGGACCGCAGGAAGGCAAGAGGAAGCAGGATGAATGCCGCGCTCGCCAGCAGTGCCTGAAGCAGAGTCGCGATCATCATCAGATAACCGGCATCGAGCAGCGGCGTGCCACCCCTGCCACGGAGCGCCAGGACCTCCGGCAGCGTGGACCATTTGAAGAAATGATGGAGATAGGGTCGATCATCCGTGGCGGGCCGGACATTGTATTTATAGCGCGCCAGAAACGTGTCGCGGCCGTCACCCAGGAGGGCGCGCGCGCCCTCGTAAAAATAAGGTCTGCGCAATATGTTGTAACGATTCGCCTCCGATTCGGACATACCGGGATACCAGGCAACGTCGAAAAATTGTCGGCTACAGAATTCGCGCATCAGAGCAACTTCCCCGGAGGTAATGGCGCCGTTCTTGACCAGCAGCGTGCTGGTCTGCAGGCCCCGGATCAACATCAGACGGTTTCCGGGATCGACGACAGCTGAATCGGCCAGGGCGTCCACGGCGGTTGCAAATAGCTTCAAAGTGTCCCGTGGCGGCAGCTTGATCCAGCGCGTAATTGCCAGGTAACCGTCGGGCGAAAGGCGTTCGAGGTAGAAACGCAGAGCCTCGACGGTATAAAGGTAACCCTCGCTCAAGGCGTACAAACCTGCCGACGACGCCGCGAAAGAGTCCGTCAGCGACAATTCTATCAGGTCGTAAGGGCTGGCCGGATCCACACCGGCAAGATACCCGCGTGCTTCCGATGCGTGTGTATGTACTCCTTCCAAGTCATATAGGTGGCCGCTGAAGTTGCCGTATTCCTCGCGCACCAGATCCAGCATCTGGGGATTCAGCTCCACGGCATCGATATGCTCTGTCTGGTAACGCAGCGCCTGCAAGACTTCGGCGCCCCCGCCTGCACCCAGGATCAGTATGCGCCGCGGATCCGCTATCACGAACGGCAGCGACGACGTGAGGTACTCCAGGTACGACAGTTCACCCGTATCGCCGCTCCATCGCGTAATCGCGGTCATATTGTCCGCGTCGGTAAACACACCCACCTGCTCCGGCGGCTCCGCTGTCGCACTGAGACTCAGCCCGGGGACATGGCGCAGCGGAATCACCGGGCTCTCCACGACCTGCAGCAGGCCCAGGGGGCTTGATTTCTCGTTCACGACCCGAGTCCCGGTAATTTGCAGCGCCTGGCTGAGGCTCTTGTATTGAGACACCCGCGGCGCGGACCAATTGGCCGGAAATGCCCACACAGCGAATGCAAGCAGTGACAGGCCAACGACGGCAGAACGTGGCCGCAGGCGCAGCTCGATCCAGCCCACACCTGCGGAAACTATTCCACCGATCGCGAGCACCCGGAGCGCTTCGGCGGGAGACAAAAGATATAAAAGGCCTATTGTGGCCGCGCCGCCGAGACCTGCCCCGACGAGGTCGGCGGCATAGACTCGCGTCACCCGGGTATTGAATTTGATCAATGCCAGCCCGAGCCCGTTGGCAGCGAAAAAGAACGGCAGCGCGAGTAACAAATAGATCAGCAGCAGCCCCTGCCACTGGCGCGGATCCCACAGCACCTCCTCCGGATTGAACTGTATGTGTTGTGCGAGCGAGAAGCAGATTACCGCCGCGAGCCCGAAAAGACACAGATTTGACACATAGGCGATGTCGAACGCGCGCAGCAGATGCCTGCGTGCCAGCACAAGAAAGCTTCCGCTCGCTCCGAAGCCAAGCAGCGCCAGACTGATTGCCATGTGAGCGAAGTGATGCCATTGGCTGATCGAAAATAATCGCATCAGCAGGATTTCATAGGCCAGTGCCGCAGCGGACACGAGCGCCACGGACAGCAGCGGCGCATTGACATGTCCGATGGCTGGCTGCTCAGGCGGCGTGGAGCTGCGGGTCAGTCATGGCCTCCGGTCAGTGGGACAAAGCGCACCGGCAGGATCTGATGGGTCTTCACGACCCCATCGAAGCTTTTTTCCACCAGCACGAGGTACTGGGTCAGGAAACGGCTGCCTACCGGAATAATCATACGTCCCCCGGGTTTGAGTTGTCGCAACAGCGGCGGCGGAATATGGCTGGCTGCCGCGGCCACCAGGATCGAGTCGAAGGGCGACACGCTCTCCCAGCCATGGTAACCGTCACCGATACGCACCTCCACGTTGTCATAGCCCAGGCGAGCCAGATCCTTGCTGGCCCGTGAACCCAATTCTTCGACGATTTCAATGGTATAAACGTTGGCGACGAGTTCGGCCAGTATGGCGGCCTGGTAGCCCGAGCCCGTGCCGACCTCGAGTACGCTGTGTCCGGGCGCGGGGTCGAGCAGATCCGTCATCAACGCCACGATGTACGGTTGCGAAATCGTCTGACCGTAGCCAATCGGCAGCGGACGATTCTCGTAGGCGTAACGCCGAATTTCATCAGGCACGAACTCGTGCCGTGGCACGGTGCCCATCGCTTTCATCACGCGCTGATCCAGCTCATCCGCACCGATATAGCTGCTCGTCAGTTCAACGTCCGCTTCGATTTCGCTGACCATCGCCTGTCGCGCCGCGGTGTGGTCGTCAGCCGCCACTCCCAGCGGCACGGATATCAGCGCGAACAGAAGCAACAGGACAACACTGCGATCGAAAGATTTCGTAAGGACAGGAAGTTTCATTACCATTGAAGTGAATCTTTGCAGAGCCTGAATCGTCATCGCTTGATACGGGTCAACAAAAGTGCAGGCTCCCGGTGCTAAAAACACACCATGTCGGAGTTACCCCCCAAAATACGCGATAAATGGGGGGTGCTCATCGGGACCAGCGGCTGGAATTATGACCACTGGAAATCGAGCTTCTATTCAGGCGTGAAGCGTAAGGACTGGTTGCGACACTATGCCGAACAATTCAATGCAGTCGAAGTCAATGCCACATTTTACCGCCTGCAGAAAAAGCAGACCTTCGAACGCTGGTACGACGAAACGCCGCCGGATTTTCGTTTTTCCCTGAAAGGCAACCGGTTTCTTACTCACAACAAAAAGCTGAACGACCCACTCCAATCCGTCGCACGCGAACGGGAATGCGCCATTGGGCTGCGTGAAAAGCTCGCGGTTGTGCTGTGGCAGCTTCCCGAGACATTCACCAAACATATCGATCGCCTGCATACCTTTGTCGAAGCCTTGAAACAGTGGGATGACGCGAGACACGCCGTCGAGTTTCGCAATTCCTCATGGTTCGATGATGAAGTGGCCGCATGCCTGAACGAACATAAAGTCGCCAACTGCCGGTCTGATGCAGCGGATTGGCCGATGTGGGACAAGGTGACAACGAATCTGGTTTACGTTCGGCTGCACGGTCACACGCGAACTTACAGCTCGTCTTACTCGTCAAGCGCCCTCATCGGGCTTTCGTCAGAGATCCGCAATTGGCGGCAGCAGAAACGAACCGTGCACGTTTACTTCGACAACGATGCTGCGGGTGCCGCACCGGCGGACGCAAAACGGTTAATGGGATACCTGGCAAACTGACATAGCCTGCAGCGGGGTTCGGTTCAGAGCGTGGCCAGCTCCGAATTCGAGATCCTGCGCGACGCGTCGAGCCGATAATCCAGTTTCCGCTCTAGATCCTGGATGATCATCCTGCTGAACCTGGCTCCGGTAAACGCCTCCGCGCTTTCAAGCCCGCCGGGGCTGAACACGTTGATCTCCATCAGTTTGCTGCCAACGATATCAAGCCCCACGAGGAACATGCCATCGCGTACGAGCTTTGGCCCGACGCGTTCCACAAGGTGCCTGATGTCGTCGTTCAGCGATGCCGGCGCCGAGGTTGCGCCCGCCGTTATGTTGCTGCGGATATCGCCGTTGCTGCGTATTCTCCGGATGCAGGCGCAGCGCCCCTCGTGGCACAAAGGTTGGCCATTGAGCAGGAACACGCGGGTATCTCCGTGCACCACTTCGGGCAGATACTCCTGGGCGACAATGAATCCGTCGCGTGAAACCGCCTCGATAATCTGATTTACATTTGGTGCGTCTTCCGGCCGCACCAGAAAGACATTGCGACCGCCGGATCCGAATAGCGGCTTGAGGACGGCCGTGCCTCCCATTTCCTTGCAAAACGCCCTGAGCTTTTGCCGGTCACGACCGATAAAAGCCCTGGGCCGCACCTCGGCGGGAAACTCCTGCAGATAGAGTTTGTTGACCGCTCTGGCCAGACCATCAGGATCATTGACGACCAGCACACCCCGCCGGGCGGCAAACCGGCCGAAATTAATACCGGCGAGTCGCGCCCAGGGCCGGCTCACGACGTCTTCCACCGGGTCGTTGCGCAGCATCAGGACATCCAGTTCACAGACGTCGAGAAACCCGGTGATCGCCTGTTCGCCCCGCAAGTCGTGAAGATAGGCCTGGCTTATACGGTGGTTGGACTTACTGACCCGTCTCGCATCGGCGTGAATGTGTTCGCCAGGCCCGTAGCAAAAATCACTCACACAGATATACCATGCCTGGTGTCCCAGCCGGGTCGCCGCCATGGCCAGATAGGTGGTGGTATATCCGGGCTGTTCCGTTTCTATGTCGTTGACGACAAACCCGATCTTCACATCAGATTGTCCAGAATATGCTGCAACGAGGCGTTGCTCTTCAGTTCTTCGAGCCGCCGCTGACCTTCAGCGTCCTCGAGATAACGCGGCGTCAACGAAATGGGTTGCAGAACCTTGCGCCAGCGCAATTCTTCGAGCAGATGCAGATGATCCATGGCGATCTTGCCGTAGAAAAGAAGTTCGAGATCCCGACCCTCGGCCAGGTATTCGAGGAGGTTCAAAAAACCCCGCAGGTAGACCATATCCTTGGTGTATCCACCCCCGCGGTAGACACGCATGGTCATGGTATAGGCGGTAAATGCACGGAAATTGTACTCGTCGCGCAGTAATCTGAAAGTCTCCATGAAGTCCGCGCCCTGCATGACACTGTGCACCGCGATGACCCTGCCGGCCAGCAGCTGCAAACGAGGCAGGGTCAATCCTCCGGACAGGTATTCGGCCAATACCGCCAGACCTTCCTGTAACTCCTCGTACCCCGCCATACCCGCGTAGAGCTGCCGGAGCGGTTGCCGTTTACCATTGTGGTAGGTCAACGCATGGGTACCGATTTCATGGTTCAACGTGGCGCGCAGCCGGCGTCCTGAAACACCCGCATCGCTGCCTATGAGAAAGTTTCCATGGGAGACCAGGATGCCGGTGACGTCATCTCGGACTTCGACCTCCGCCGCGAGGGTTGGGTCTGATTTGCGATAGTGCGCGATCTCGTCGCGCGCCTGTCCGGCGAGTTCCCCGGCGCCCAGCAATGTCCCGGCGTCTCCGGGTGCGTCTTCGAGAGTACGGTTGGCCAACTTTTTCGCGGTGTTCAATAAGCGTTCTTCGATCTGACCAAATAGCTGAATGCTGCCGTGGA
>CAMYOI010000031.1 GCA_947259955.1 uncultured Gammaproteobacteria bacterium | reverse complement strand
GCTCGAATCAACAGCGAGACCGCGAAGATCGCATGGTCCGATCTGCAGCGTTTCTTCGCGAAAGGCCGGGCGGTAGCCGTATTTCCCACGCTCGATCTCGTGGAGGTAGCCTACCAGATATCCCGCGACAACAAGGGCCAGGTCGAGGACTGGGCGGCATCGGGCCGGCTGCGGAAAACCCAACTAATTCGCTGCCAGGCCGTAAGGGCAAAGGGAATGCATCGTATTTCTCCCGATAAATCTCATTGCAACGAGAATAGGATGAGGTGTATATGACTAGCTCGTTCCTGTCCAGAAAAAGCTTGAGTCATTGCGAGGAGCGTGTCGAAGCTGCGAGCGAAGCGTGGCAGGACGCGGCAATCCAGCGCCGTAGTCAAACAATTTGTTTCTCTGGATTGCCTCGCTACGCTCGCAATGACGGGTATTCGGGACAGGAACTGGCTCGACCATCCAAACATTGTGTAGATCGAGTTCCTCGGAGCGCGGCACTTGATTATCAAAGCGAAAAAGGAGGCAGCAGTTATGTCTGGCAGCGCCTGTTTGAGCAACGTACCGGAAAAATTCGACGCGATTCCGCACCAGGTCCCGTTTTTCAAGCACTACCTCGGCGCAGACGGCAAACGGAACATTCCTGATCAATACCGTCGCAATACCCTGGGCACGCACTTCCAGGGTATACAGCGAATCGGCAACCACCTGATCGTGTCGGGGGGCATCAAAGACAGCCGGTCTCAGCTTATGGTGATTCACATGGCATCACAGGACCCGACCGGCCCCTGGTCTTGGCCGCGATACCACCCGGACTACAGCTACGAAGACCCGGATCCGCTCGACCAGGGCACCGTGGTCGTCGAAGTGGATACCGCGAAATGGCACGCCGGAGGCATCCAGGCCCTGGGCACCCTGGTCGCCGTACCGGTCTATGGTGACGGAAACGGCGGCGAGATCCGTTTTTTTGATTTCGCCGATCCTGCGGCACCTGCCGAACAAACCGATTTGCGGCTGTCCAAGGCGACGAATTCCAAGGCGGTGGCCCTGACCCGGCTGCCCAACGCCGGTGTCATGTTGCTGGTTTGGGACGACGACCGGCTCGACTTTCACTACACCGAACGCCTGGATAGCGGATTTCCAATCCATTGCCAAACGCTGACTAAGCACGAGGTGCCGGATTTCGACCACGACCCCAGCTTTCAAAACATCAATTTCGTAGTGGACTGCGATGTCACCGACGCGGTCTACGCCGTTGCCATGCGGGGGACCACGATCAGTTCCTCCCAGCCAAGTCATGCCAGCCTCTACAAGTTCAGCTGGCCGGACCAGGACTTCAGTGCCAAGCCGGTATCAGAACTCATTCAAACCCGTGAGATCAATGGCTACCCAAAAATTGCCAATTTCGGCGCGGGCGGAGGAGTTTACGTGGATCGAGGTGCCAACCTGTTTCTGTACGCTTGTGATTACTATTTGGAGGATTGGGGCGACGACGAGCGATTGAAAGCCCTACCCCAATTCATGCGTGAATTCTTTATCAGGAAACGATTGAAAATATTCAATTTCCTGGAGTATGCGGAACAGTCTTCCGAAGCCATGCCCCTGGAAATGCAGGACAGGTGATTCATGAGAGACGAAACTGCGATACCTCAGCGGTCGCGCCGTCCTGCCCAAGGTGCCACCAGGTTTACCAGGGCCCGGATGTGCTCGCGCGGCAACCCGTCAGTCTCTTGTTTCGGTTTTTTATTCAGCATGATCTGGATGAACAACAGCAGATCGTACACCGAAGACCATTGACGCCTGCTGCCTATCCGGCGCCTGATGTTTTGATATACATTTTCGATTTCGGTGACGAGCTCCTCATCGCTGGCGGTGATCCCGGCTTGTTTTCTGATCGCCGTGTTCAATAGAAACAACATCAAGCAATCCGAAAGTTCGATGGCGCCCCAAAAATCAAGGGCGCGCTGAACACGGCCGCGGCATTTGGCGACGTGCTGTCTGATAAATTCCACGAAATCCCGGTTGATTCTTGTAAGCTGACCGCCCTTCGGATACCAGGCTTTGACGATAGCGCCCAGAACGAAGTTTGCAAACGCGTAGTCGTCGGGTTTCAAATTCCTTTCGGCGGCCAGGCGGCAGAACGCCGCGGACGTGAATCGCGGCATCGCACTCTCATGTTCACCCACCCAGGCGAGACCATATAAACGGTACATCAGATCGAGGGACTCATCAATGCCTGCGAGTTCGTCGGTCACCATAGCCTGACGGCGATAAGCACTCGCCATGATCGAGAGTACTTTACCGTGATTTGACGACGACCTGGTCACGTGTCCATAGTCGAGAATTCGTTTGAGCCTCCCTATACTGCCGCGCGCGAGATCTCGCGGGTCTTCCTCCAGCGTGGCCTTGGCCTCTTTCGTATCGATCTCCACCGCGTGTCGGGCCTCGAAATTGGCGAGTTGCTCAAGATCCTCGAACGATATCGCCGACGCATTCGTACGAAGCGCGGCCCTGATCAGGACAATCGCGGATTTCAGATCACCCAACTCCCCGTACGCTCTTGCCAATTCTATCAGGGCCCGTACTCGGGGTATTTCCCAGACGTTTTTCCCATTACCCTCGTCAGGATCGCCAAACCGAGCTATGAACTGCCGATGCAAGTTCTGCAGCCTGCCCAATAAAACGTGAGACTCCTCATCGTTTGCCGTCTTCGCCCCGCTCCTGATGTTTTGCGCTTCGACCTCCCACTCCTGATTGGCCCGAAAGTCAATTTTCGTAGGCCCACCGTAGCTTGACAGTTTGTCCGACCGTAACCGGTACCCCGGATCACCCCAGCACTGGTAGGCGCCAAAGGTGTTGGCATGGGGGTGTGCTTTGTATACGTCCAGACGGGCTTGACGGACGGCCTGGGCAAAGGTCCCGCCCGTCAGCAACTCCTTGTAGAACACGCCGGCAAACAGCTTGGCGGGCGCGTCCTGCACCTCCCAACCGGCCGCGACGACGCACTTCGAGCCCATGCGGATGAACTCGGTTGACAAATTTGCCGCAATATCTCGATAGGCCACGCGCTGGTCGATCTTGCGCTCTTCGATGAACCCCAGATGACAACAGTTCAAAAACACCAGCTCAGGCACTTTGCGCATTTTTCTCACTCTGGCGGGAGACAAGATCATGCCGGGTCCAATCACCACACCTGCTTCCTCAGGGGTATTATCATCGCTTTTGCTCTGGCGTTCGTAGGTCCCATGCGCTGCAAAATGCAATATCGCGTATTCCCTGCACAATAGCTCTTGCACGATCTTCAACGCCAACGAGGAATCGTCGTTCTCTTCCCTGATTATCGACACAACCTCAAAACTGCTGTCCTCGGTTATACAACGGCTAACCTGGTGCGCCTCCTCCCGTGCTCCCCGCAACGACGGATATTGGTCACCCGCCGGAGGGTCCCCTATCACCAAGGCCGCGCGGCCTGATGACGGTTGAGGATTTACTCTGAATTGATCGGTGGCGAGCTGGCGAATGATTTGTTTCGATACGGCCAGAGGTTTGGGCTTATCCGCCCAGCCATCGATTAGCATCTCCCAGGGATAACGCGCAGCGTGCTCATCGATACTCAACAGCATCCGGTCTGAGTCCGGGGAGGACTCTTTGAGCCGGTTGGGCAGGAGTAGTTCGAACAGCGTTCTTTGCGGGCTGGCCACGCTGTTCGGGTCGAACGACGTAGTTTCGACGATGTCTTCCAGATACCGATCTACGAATTTTAAGTCGATCGCTTCATACTCCAGCTCCGATCGTGCCCGCCTGGTGTAGGTGTTGAATTGCAGTGCACCTGATCCGGCGCCCCTGATCGCCAATCGGTGCCACCAGTCTACGTTCTGAGAACGGTAGGTTCGCTTCAACCCTCCATCCCTTTCACTAACGTCATGTTTCGCTTTTATGTTTGAGCGATCCATGCCCCGAACCACGTCACCCAGGGCGTGGACGGCCTCCAACGCCAGGTCTTGCCACAGCTCGATGAGTTCGATGTTGGAAAGCGTCTGAATCGGTTCCCCGGGCAGATTCCGCAGATTCTTGTTTGCGTCAACCACCGCGCGAATGATGGAAGCCACGCTGTCGTGCAGCGAAATCCCTCCAATACCGGATCCAATCAGCAAAATCGACAGTCCGACCTCGTCCATCGTGCTCCGATCATCTTTCGCGCGATGCCACTCGTTGAGATAAATGGCATATTTTACGAACGCCGGGGTGAGCGTTCTCTCCAGCTTCGCCGCAGTAAGCTGGCCGTATTCTCCCAAACCAACGACGAGAGCGCCTTCGGGTATTCGTTCGTCCTTTTCCGAGAAAATCACGTCACTGGTACCAACGGGACCCGGGTATAAACCCGCTCGGTGCCTCTGCTCGAGGCGGTTGTTCAGGAAGTCATCCAGCGCGCGCTCCGCATGCATAATCGGATCATTGATATAGTGGCCGACGGCGACCGGGTATTTGGCATACTTCAGGTTGGCGTGGGCCAGCGTTATGTTCAAAACCGGCTCAATCGGTTCGGGCACGGCACCTCGAACGGAGGACTCCCCAAAACCAATCTGCAGCAGCGTCCGCTCATCCGGCAGGTAGTCGATGACCTCGTCCCGAGCCTCCAGAGCGGCATCCCAACTTATTTCCCCGCGGGCAACAGCGACCGGTGGGCTGGTTTGCAGCCGGTCGGTGCTGCCGGTCTCGAGGAGATCCACCCAGGCATCGAAATACTCCACCGTCGACAACAGCGAACCGTGCTCGGCCGGCATGAACCAGCGTTTGGTGATCTCCCCCGGGATACCGTGTTGCCAAGTTACGATACCGTCCCCGCTCCGGGTGTACAGAAACCTTACTTTGTCATTATCAATTTCCGCGTTGCACAGCGTTCGCTCACCGACGCCGGCGATGTACAACATCCGATCGGGATCGATTTCACTTCGCGACAGCAGTTCCTTGGCCTCGCGCGCCGATGCCAGGCGCTTCTCATCCAGCGGTTTCCAGTCGCGATCCTTGATCCTTCGGGCCAGATCTTTCCAGCTTTTTTCGTTTAACCAATCGAGTTGTCCCCAGCTTGGCAGCATCGCAAGCATTCCCGGGTACGCGCTGATGATGTCGAGGATCTTTTCCTTGCTGTTGCGCATGTCAGCCAACGCGAGCAGCCTGACCAGTCTTTCCCGGCCCATAAGCATTCTGGGAATGGTATAGGAACCGTTGGTTGGCGTTCCCGCCATCAAAAGCCTGGCGCCGGGGGACTCCGTCACTCTGTTCCAGACTTCCCGGTGTTGCTGGATCATTACCCGCGCGACCAAGCCGCCCATGGAATGGGCCAGGATACGTATGGGTTGAGGATCCTCGGTTGCTCGCTGCAAATCTAGTTCTTGCGTCAACTTTTCAGCAAGATGCGACGCCGATCGCTGCAACGGCATTCGCCAGTCGTAGGGATAAACCTCCACATGATGGGTGGCGCTCAAATAGTCGATCAACTCGCCATAGTGGCTGGAAAACAGATGTTCCGCCGTCACGCCGTCCTCGTCGATGCCGAGGCGCTTCATCCCACCCAAGGTAAGGCGTAAATAGTTCGCCCACACGTTATCGCCATCCGCATCCAGAGTACTGCCCAGAACCCCGGGTAGCACGTACACAACCGGTCCGGGTCTCGGCGAACGACTGACGCGTCCGCGTGGAATCACGACGTCCTTCGGCATACTCTGCTGAACGAATCGGTCTGCGTCCTCATAAATCAAACGGCGAACGATCTGCTCCGCGGAATCACGATTCTCGAAGTAATTGAAGTGGCTTACCTCGTCCCCCTGCAGGAACATCTTTCGAATACCGTCGCTCCGCTCAGACCCTCCGTCCATGGACGCGGTATTTACCACCAGGTCATGTTCGCCGCCAAAAAACTGGTCCGTTATCCACAACGGCGCCTTCTTCCATCCCTTGGCTTCGGTGTCTCCGGCGACGACGGATAGATCGGCCGGTACCGGCACTCTAGGATTGTTCAGCAGATGGACCAGCGCGCTGGAAGGCATCTGCGAATACAGCCCGGGCAATACAACCGGCTTGGTGCCGGCCTTGAGGACGCCGAGTGAGAAAGTCTTGAACGCTTGGTATATCGGATTGAGTCCCACGGATGGAATCAATCCAATAACGTTGAACACGCGGTTGGCCCAGCGGCCGAGTTTTTCGGATGCCAGGGTAGTCCCCCGGGCCGGACAAGCCACCCTGACGAACCGGTCCACGGCAATCTGTTTATCCTGGAGCAGTCGATTGACCTCCTTAACCCGCTTGACTTCCTGCACGCGGTAATCGCGAATCCGGTCGATGACCGTATCGCCGAGGTCCTGGAATCCTCCGCGCGTGGCCTCCAGCTCCTGTTCGAACAACATCTGTTCCTGCGGAAGTATGGGATCCACGCGGCGTGAACCACGGCAAAGCAGCTCCCCCACGAGCCCGCCACGGGAATGCGACAACAAATGCAGTTGGATGCCTTGGGGCAGGGGCCCAAGTGCCGACAGCACGTTCTCTATGGGACTTTCGGTCAGCGTGCAATGTTCCAGAGCAATGATCCGGTCCTGATAAAACCCCCGCAGCCTGGACAGGTAGGCGGATCCTTCAGACCACAGTCCGCCGAAGCTTGCCTCCGTAGACGACATCGTTCCGTGTAAAAGCAACAGCCAGGGACGATCACCGCCCGTCTGTATATCACCGGACTCTATCTGTTCAAGTTTTGCCTGATGATCCTGAAATTCGACCCTGCAAAGGCTGGTTACTCCCGCGGTAGAGTTTTGTTTCTCAATGCTTCTCGCCAGCAGGTAAGAGACGCCGTCGATTACCAGTTCGACCGCGAGATCCTTGATTTTTTCCTCTATCTGCTTGACGCTGGGCAGCTGCACTTTTACCCCGCGCACCGCTTGAACCGGATTTTCCAGGGCGTCGCGGGCGTCGCCTCTGGCAAATAAGTAGGGATTGAGTTCCACGGCACCGCCGCGGCTGGTCAGGTCAAGTTCTGCCATTTCCTCGTGGGTGACATACCAGACGCTTCCGTCGACAAGTTCGAGCTCAAGGATCTCGTCATCCGTCACTTCCTGCACGACCTTTACGCCATCACCCGCGCGGGATGGCGTAAATTCCATGCTGAATGTGTAATCTACGCCAATGATATCTTCTATGATGTCATTACTCTCCGCCCCAAGTTCTTTGTATTCTTGCGTCGTGTCGATAACGTTGGAGAGCGCAATTTTCATCTGTTCCTAGTGCCGGCTTTTGAATAGTCTATGCGTCAACCAGGTGGACGTAACATCCTCCGGCCTGGTCATTACTCTTCACACATGGCCGTTATCGACAACGCGGCCAGCCAGCCGTTCGGCAACCACCGATGCCGGTACGGCATAGTTCGCCTTCAGGTAGGACCCGCCGAAGTGCAAACCAACGGCTTGTCCACCGGTATATTCAAAGGCGACCGAACCCGAATTACCCCCAAGAGTCGTGCAGTCATGCGTCGCAAACTGCATCGCATCCACATCGATCACGTCCATGACTTCCCCTGGTGCAAGTCGTTTTACGTCGTAGACGCTACCGTAAATCTGCTCCATCAGTGTCTGGTCCGGAACGCGGCTGTCTTTTGCCGGATATCCGAGCACGACGATTCGCTGTTGCGGGCTCACGGTCTGGGGCTGTTCGAACGTGTTGTCACGAACCAGCACCACCGGTCTGCCCATTCGACGGACAATGGTCTCGGTCTGGAAACTGATCCCGGGCGCTCCGGACCGGGCATTTTCGAGGCCTTTCAGGACTTCACTCGTGGTGGCGGTCGACGCAAACGGCGCCGCCAACTCACCGCCGCTAAGTTTCCGTGTGATTTCCTCATTGAGTTCCGCGTCTTTCAGGATGTGCTCAAGGCGCATATCGACCTCTTTGCTTCGGATCTACGTGGTGGCGGCCTAGAGGGCGTCCGCAAACGCTCTGAATACACCCCACCCTTCGCTGGCGCTATGACCAGCGCGGTGGCCCTGTTCCAATGCATCGGTACATTAGCCATCGTTGTCTCCTGTCGTTGATTCGTAAGTTCAAATTCGGCAAATCGATCAGCCGGGGCCCCTCCGTTGCACGATAGAGCGATGATTTCGTTGAATAATTAATGCAAGTAGCGGAGTCGTGGCAATTTTAAGAGATGAACGGTCGGATCAGCGGAGCCGGAAGATTCGGTAGGGTTTTACAGGGATTAATCGCACGTTCATGTCCAGCACCGCGAAGCGTACAATCGCCGGTGATTAGATCGGGGGGGATTCAGAATTCAACATGTATAACTTTCAACACTAAGGGGCTCTGCCATGTCAGCGCTTGCAGATTTCGAGAAAACCTGTTTCGTCATCATGCCCTTCAACAAGAAGAAGGTCGGTGCAATAACCGTGGACTTCGATGCGATTTACGAAAAAGTCTTCGAACCCGCGATTCGAAAGGCCCGCCTTCCGGAAGGCGGTGAACTGGAAGTCCACCGCACCGACGCGGACGAGTTTTCGAGCTCCATCACCCAGGATATGTATGAATACATTACCAATCTATTGACTACTACGCTGCAAAGAAATCGATAGACACTTTCCGATCGGCAGACCGGGCCAGCAGCTGTCTCGAGGGATGATCGGAGTGCGGCGGCGCATGGCGACCGGACCTCAATACTCGATACCGTCCTTTGTGCGGCGGAAGAAGCCCTGCGAACGGAAAATTGGGAAACCGCGAAAACGCTGTATACCGTGGTGCTCCGGCATGATCCCGCCAACGCGGCGTTGCGTATGCGCCTCGGACTGGTACTCCGAAAGATGGGAGATCCCTACGCCGCGCTGGAGCAGTTCTCGTGCGTGACCCAGTTCGCACCCGATTACGGCGAGGCCTGGCGGGAAAAAGGCGTTATCGAAAGCCGTATCCATCGGGGATTCGAAGCCAATCCGCCCGCGTGGATGCCCGACGGCCAGAATTCCCTGAAGCGCGCCGTCGAAATCAACCCGAAGGACTTCGATGCCTGGGCGTCCTGGGGCGGGGTGCTGCGACGCAAGCCGGACTACCCCGCGGCTTTGGAAAAATATCAGCACTCGACCGAGGTTTCGGACGGCCATCCGTACCCGCTTTTGAATGTGCTCAAACTCGAGGCGAAGTCAACCGGCAAGCTGTCGTTGCAGGGAAGAAAAAACCATTTGAACACCGCGGAAGAACTGCGCAAGGGCCAGAGTAATAGCGTTCCTCCGGTCGATACACCCTGGTGTTTCTTTGACCTTGCCGAGCTGAGGCTTTATCAGAAGGATAGGGAGGGATTCCTGGGACATCTCGACAACGGCCTGAAGCATTGCGACGCGGCCTGGCAAATCAAAACATTCCGTAATGCGCTCAAAGAAACGCTGGTCGATTCCAATATCCGTTTGCCCGGTCTTGCTGTGGGAATGAAAAGACTAGATAAAGCGCTGGCCAGCCGGGTAAGCGCGGTGAAACTATAAGTAAGCTCTGATCAATGGTGTCATTGCGTGCCGAAGCTGCGAGCGAAGCGTGGCAGGACGCGGCACTCTTGAGAATTTTTGCTATACATCCGACTTCGATTACACTAGCTTGAGCGTTGCGCCCGGTGCGTCCCGAAAACGCGAAGGAGGTAACAGTGTCCATTCACGTACGCGAGGTGGTCCTCGAGTTTTTGCGCCACGGCCACGCACACAACCAATTGTTGTCGCCGTTTACCCGCTACCTCGCGTTGTGCGGATCCCATCCGGCGGTGACGCTCACGGTACCGTTCGAGCACCGTGAACTCCAGCACCTATTGTCGCGGATGCGCTATGAGCAGGGTAAGGACAGCATCTACGCGCGCAATCAGCTGTCGAAGGCGGTGACGGCAATGCTGGAACAGATTCCCGCCCTGCCCCATGAGGGCCGCGTCGACGACGATCAAATCCTGCACCTGCGCTTGATGATCACACCTCAAGAACTCGCCCTGCTGCCCTTCGAGCTCGCTGAACCCCCAAGCGGCTTCAAGGCCGGCGGGCAGCCGCTGCTGATCGGTCCGACACCGGACGTCGTCCTAACCCGTGAAACACGCCGTACCGGAAGCGTCCAGACCCGAGTGCCACACAAGCCAAAACTGCTGCTGGTTGCCGCTGACCCAAAGGGATATGGCATTCCTTATGATGCGCATCGCAAGGCGCTCGCCGTCGCCTTCGGGCCGTGGGTAAGGCCGCGGATTCGCGACGGTGCGCTGAGCAGAGACCTCGGCGCCCGCCTCGTCGTGCTGGAACGCGCGTCGCTCGACGAAATCCGCGATCAGTGCGCAACCGGCAACTTTACCCACGTGCATATACTGGCCCATGGCGATGAACTGAGCGAGCCCGACCAGGAGGGCTTCGGCCTTGCGTTGTGGGACCGCCAGAAAACCGGCCCCGAAGTGGTCGATGGGGCCGCTCTATCCCGTGCACTGCTGCCGCCGCGGGACGACAGTTCGTGGGCTGCTCCGTGGTGCGTCGTGCTATGCACCTGCGACAGCAGCAACATCGGCGGCGTCGTCCATCCCACTGCGAGTCTCGCCCACGCCCTGCACGTCGCGGGCGTCCCGTTTGTCCTGGCATCGCAGTATCCGTTGACCTTCGGCGCGGCAACCACCATGACCAGTACGTTCTACCCGCTCGAGCTGCGGGGCGAAGACCCGCGGCGGACGCTGCGCGACGTGCGCCACGCGATCGCCTCGCGCATGCGCCAGACCCACGACTGGGCGAGCCTCGTCGCCTATGCCAGCTGGCCCGCGGACCTCCCGGCTCAGCTCGAGGCGATCCGGGTCATACGCGCGTTCACGCAACTCGAAGCGGCGCAGGATTGGGCCGACCGCACCATAGCCGGCGCCGAAGGTCGCACGCAGAACGACGACACGGCTGCGTCATTCACAAATATCCTGCGGCGCTCGCTGTCACTGGTCAAAGCCGCTTCGACCAGGCTCCAACAGGAGGCCGCAGCCAACGAGAAACAGCGACAGGAGATATTCCGCCGCGACGAGTTGCATGAGATATCCAAGCACGAGAGGCAGCACCAGCTCGGATCGGTGACCGCGCTGCTCACAGAAATCTATGGATTGCTGGGCTCCGCCAATAAGCGCCACGCGCGGCTGCTTGACCATCTGGGAGCCGCTGATGAAGCCCGCGGCGCGTTGCGCGACGCGGCGGATTGGTACCTCAAGGGGGTTGCATTGCAGGCGCCGGAGCATTGGACTGCGTGCCAGTCCTTCGTGATGATCGGGCTCGGCTGCGGCGACAATGGCTGGGCCAGTGACGCGGAACGCAAGCGCGCTCAGGAGCAATGGCAGAGCGCACTCGACGTCGCTACCCGCGCACTCGACGACCCGGTTGAGCGGATCTGGGCGTACGGCACACTCGTCGAGGTAGAGCTGTGGCGGCCGGAGTTCGGCAGCCAGAAGAAATCGGCCGCGGAAGCCCCTTGCCCGGCAGAATGCGCCAAACGGCACATCGAAAATCTGATTGAAGAGGCCGGAAGCGATCGGTTCCCGTTGAAATCGACGGTGCGTCAATTGAGGCGCTACCGGGACTGGTGGGGCAAGGCCGGCTACATCAAACCGGACATGCTCGAGCAGGTCGGAAAGATACTCAAAGAGGTTGAAGTACTCGTACCGGTCGACGATGAACAAACGGATCCTGGCAAGCTTGAACCGGACCTCGAGGAGTGTTTCGAGGATGTCACCGTCGATCAAGTGCTCGGCAGCGGCGACGTCCGGCGTGTCGACATCGGAGAGGCAGGGGTTGGGGGCAAAGCGTTTCGCATTCAGATGCTCCCGGCCCGGCAGGGGGATGCGCTGTGGATTGAGTACGGTGCCGCCGATGACCTGCATCGCATTCTGCTAGATGGTGGATTCCGCACCACAATCCGCACCGTGGAAAACCGAATCAGAGAGCTGGCGGACGCAGCGGAGAATCCCAACGGCAAGTGCCACTTCGAACTCGGCGTCGTCTCCCACATCGACGCGGATCACATCGAAGGTATCGTGGAGTTACTCGGCGCGGCCATGCCGGTGACCTTTGGCGACTTCTGGTTCAACGGCCGCAAGCACCTGGATCTTCCGGCGGTGCAGCCTTCCATCGACGACGACTCCATGCTCGGCGGCAAACACGGGCTGTTCCTCGACACGGCGCTGGAGTTGAGCAAGACGAGTTGGAACAGGTTCTTCCACGGCGGTCCTGTGGTAGTCCCCGCCAAACCTAAATCGCTTCCCAGCGTTGAACTGCCGGGCGGCATGAAACTTACCCTCATGTCGCCGACACCGACGAAACTGGAGGCGCTCGCCAAGCGCTGGGACGACGAGGTCCACGAAGCGGGGCTCGACGGCGCGACTTTCAAACAGGTGCTGAGTGCGATGGACAAGCTGCACTACCGCATCGGTGCGCTCGACCAGGAACTGCTGGGCCGCAAAAAACCCTCCGGGCCGGTCGATGTCGAGGAGTTGCTCAAAATCCCCGACGGCGCGGACGAGTCACCGGCCAATGGGTCGAGCATCGCTTTTCTCGCGGAATACGACGGCCGCAAATGCTTGTTCATGGCCGACGCCCACCCCGACGCCATGCTGGCCGCGATCGACCGGAACGCCGGCAAGGGGAAACGGCTTGCCGTGGACGCAGTGAAGCTATCCCATCACGGCAGTGGCAACAACGTGACGCTCGAATTGCTCCGGCGGCTCGACTCGAGAGTGTTCATGGTTTCCACGAACGGCGGAGGCGGCCACTACCATCCGGACCGCCAGGTCATCGCGAAACTTATTGCCGGAGACTGGCGACCGATCGACGACGACAACCTCATCACGATCCTCTTCAACTACCGATCGGAGTACACGGAGATCTGGGACGACGAAGCACTCAAGCGGCGGTACCACTACGCCGTCGAATACGCCACCGCCGGAGACATCCTTGAGCTGTCGATTGGAACCCAGTGAGCTGCCTCTAGAATAATGACTCGGCATTTCTCGTCGTTCCGAGGCAGCGTTACCAGCACAGTCCCGCGGTCTATTGGCCCGCAGGGCTCGATTGTCATTACAGTAGCTTTGCTACTCCCCATACCTCGATGCAACGGCGCCTCCGCTTCCCCAACCCTGGAGAGATGATGAAGAACATTGTTATTTGTTGTGATGGAACCGGCAATCAGTACGGTGCGGCCAACACCAATGTCGTGAAGCTATTCCGGGCATTGGACCTCAGCGGAGATGCCAGCACGCAGCAAGTCGCTTTTTACGATCCGGGTGTCGGCACCGGAAACCCGCGCGGTGCGATCACCCGCAGCCGCGTCGTCGCCAGTCAAATCCTAGGACTCGCTTTCGGCGTCGGCGTCTTTCGGAACATATCCGACGCCTACCGCTATTTGATGGAGGAATACGAACCCGGCGACCATGTCTATATTTTCGGCTTCAGTCGCGGCGCCTACACCGCCCGCGCGCTGACCGGCATGCTCCATATGCTCGGTCTTCTCCACTCGGGTAGCTGGAACCAGATTCCCTATGCCCTCGAGCTCTATCGCAAGCGGATGCCCAAAGACGAGGACAGCAAAGCCGAGCACTTCAAAACCGCGCGCGGCTTCAAGAATACTTTCTCACGTGAATGCAAGCCCCACTTCATCGGGGTATGGGACACGGTGAAGACGGTCGGAGTCTGGGATGCACTGAAGATCCAGGCGAAATGGCAAACCGCACTGCCCTACACCTTCTCCATGCCGGACGTCGCGTTTGGACGTCACGCCATATCCATCGACGAGAGGCGGAGCCGCTTTCGTCCCAATATGTGGAGCCATCGTGAGGACAACACAATGCAGCAGGTGTGGTTTGCCGGTGTCCACTCGGATATCGGCGGGGGATACAAAGAATCGGGGCTTTCCGATATTGCGCTCAATTGGATGCTCAAAGGCGCGCAGCATCAGGGGCTCGCCCTCCGCGCGGACGCCTATGACCAGATCCATCCAGCGCCGACGCAGGAGATGCACAACTCCTTGACCTGGAAGTGGATCGCGGCAGGCTGGAAACGCCGCGCGGTGCGCGGCCCCGGCGAGTGGAACGAACCAACAAAGTCCTGGGCGGCCCGACCGCCGTCGGTCCATGAAAGTGTTCGAATCCGCATGGAAAGTACGGACTACCAGCCTGGCTTGCCGGCTGACGCCCGCTTCGTCGACGACAGCTGGGACTCCGATTGAGCCGTAGTTCTCACCAGGCGGCTTCAAATTCTTGCCAAGGACTCACGATGCTAGTAGTGCGTCCCATAAATTCTGCGCATGGTTCTGGCAATTTAAGTTCCTCAAGCTGCGATTTGTTGGGTGGGAACGAAATAGTTGTGTAGAGCTTCGTTCAGGCTGATAAATGCTTGTTGTGCGTTGAGCTTACGTCGCGGTCCTTCTTCGCCTTGGATAAGCTCAGTGATCGTGTCGGCTTGTGAACGTAGCGCGACGGCGAATTGCTCCCAGGTTTCTCTGGAAACCTCCGGCATGTAGTCCCTCAGCGGATTTGTCAGGGGTCATTGCAGCCGACGATTTGAATAGTGGGTTTCCTCAAACAATCCAATCTGCGGCGGAGCCCGGCTTTGGGGTAAGCGGGCGACTTCGCAGGCAGCGACCCGTTGGTCCAGGTGAGCGAGTATCTGCTTGATCACCGCAGGGTCTTCGATGCTGGCGATGATGCGGACATCACCGCCGCATTTACTGCACGTTTCAATGTCGATGTTGAAGACGCGCTTCAGTCTTTGCGCCCAGGTCATTGATGCCCGGCGCTCAGTCGGCGATGGAGCGAATATTTCCTCAATACCGAGCTGGTCAAAACCATGGACTGGCTGATGTCTGCCGC
>CAMYOI010000030.1 GCA_947259955.1 uncultured Gammaproteobacteria bacterium | reverse complement strand
CTGGCCCCGTCGAGTTCGATTCGGGACGGGTCGGTCAGGATCCGGCATCCCGTGCTGCTTTCGAATTCACTGCCCGCCAGGAAGTCCCGATTGCCGGGCATGAAAAATACCGGTGTCTCCTGCTCGGTCACCCGCCTGATTGCGGAGAAAACCCCGGTTTGGCCAACCACGTCCACTGCATCGTCTCCTACCCAGAACTCGAACAGGTCCCCAAGGATATAAATCGCTTCGGCATCCAATGCGGCCATATCCAGAAAATCATAGAACAGTTGAGTGACCGCCGTTCGCTGCGGCGTAAGGTGAAGATCGGAGATGAAGTAAGTGGCCATTGTCAGCGAGATAGTGCCATCCGTTCTATAACGATCTCTTCCGTTGGTACGTCTCGGTGTTTTCCAAAGGTGCGGGTACCTATCCCGCTGATTCGATCCAAGATCCGCAATCCTTGGGTGACATTGCCGAACGCACAATAACCCGCGTCTTTTGCACTCAAATACCGGTAATTCAGCGGCACGTTGTCCTGGATATTGATAAAGAACTGGGAAGTCGCGGAGTCGGGTTCATCCGGCAGCCTTGCCATCGCAATGGTCCCGCGTATATTGCTGAGTCCGTCGGCACTTTCGTTCCGGATCGGCGGCCGCGTCGTCTTCTGGATCAATCCGCGCTCGAAGCCACCGCCCTGTACGACGAAGTGATCGATGACTCTGTGGATCAAAGTGCCGTTGAAGAATCCATCGTTAACGTACCGGACGAAATTCTTTACGGTCAACTCGCACCTGTCGGACACGAGCTCAATAATTATGAGCCCATAAGATGTATGAATATGTATGATCATGAGGTACCGTGCAGTTTTACTTGAAGCATAGCGCACGTTTATACTACGTGGCGAGGCCCGGGCGCGGGCTTTTTTTTCACACAAACCTTTCTTTGAGTTGACCGTATTTTGATGAACCGATTTGGGTCAACAATCCGATCAAGGATTTAATACAGCCCAGGGGGGCATAAAAGTTGGAACTTACCGGTGCGGAAATCGTCGTCAAATGCCTGCAGGACGAGGGAATAGAGTACATCTTCGGCTACCCGGGTGGCGCAGCGCTGCATATTTATGACGCCCTGTATCGACAGGACGCGGTCAAACACATACTGGTGCGCCACGAACAGGGTGCGAGCCACGCGGCGGATGGGTTCGCGCGCGCCACGGGGAAGCCGGGTGTGGTCCTGGTCACTTCCGGTCCCGGGGTCACCAACGCGGTGACCGGGATCGCGACCGCCTATATGGATTCCATCCCGATGGTGATCATTTCCGCTCAGGTGCCGACACACCTGATAGGGGATGACGCATTTCAGGAAGTGGACGCGGTCGGCATAACGCGTCCCTGCGTCAAGCACAATTTCCTGGTCAAGGACGTCAACGATCTGGCGATGACGCTGAAAAAAGCATTTTTCGTGGCAGCGAGCGGTCGCCCTGGACCCGTGTTGGTCGATCTACCAAAAGATGTAACCGCACAGACTGCCGAATATATCTATCCGCGTACCGTGGCCATGCGCTCCTACGCGCCGGTATCCCGGGGGCACCCTAAGCAGATCAGGAAAGCCGTCGATATGTTGATGCGCGCCGAAAGACCGATCATCTACACCGGCGGCGGGGTGGTCCTGGCGGAGGGCCAGGACGCATTGCGTGATCTTGTGCGGATGTTGCATTATCCCTGCACGAGCACGCTGATGGGACTGGGCGCATACCCGCACGATGACCCTCTATTTCTCGGAATGCTGGGCATGCACGGGACTTATGAGGCGAACATGGCGATGCACGACTGCGATGTCATGCTCGCGGTTGGCGCCAGATTCGACGACCGGGTAACCGGCGAACTGGCGAAATTCTCTCCCTACGCAAAGATCATGCACATCGATGTCGACCCCGCCTCCATCGGCAAGAACGTGAAAGTTGAAATTCCAATCGTCGGCGACGCCCGGTCCGTGCTGGAGGATTTCGTCAAAGAGGTCAAGTCCCGGCAGGCCGAGCCTGATACGGAGCGCACCAAAGCTTGGTGGGGTCAGATCGAAAAGTGGCGGGCCCAGGACAGCCTCGCGTACGACCGGACAAGCAAGATCATTAAACCGCAGTACGTGGTCGAAAAACTGCACGAGGTGACCCAGGGAGATGCATTTGTGACCTCGGACGTGGGTCAGCACCAGATGTTTGCGGCCCAGTTTTACGGATTCGGCAAGCCCCGCAGGTGGATAAATTCGGGCGGTTTGGGCACCATGGGGTTCGGACTGCCTTCGGCGATGGGGGTTCAGCTTGCGTTCCCGGATGATCTGGTCTGCTGCATTACCGGGGAAGCCAGCATCATAATGTGCATTCAGGAACTTTCCACGTGTAAACAATACGACCTGCCGATCAAGATCATCAACCTGAACAACCGATACATGGGAATGGTCAGGCAGTGGCAGGAGTTCTTCTATGATCGAAGGTACTCTCACTCTTACATGGATGCCCTGCCCGATTTCGTCGCCCTGGCGGAATCTTTCGGGCACAGCGGAATGCGAATCGAAAAACCGGGCGATGTGGAGGGTGCGTTGCAGGAGGCGTTTGCAATGAAGGACCGACTGGTCTTCATGGACTTCATTACCGACCAGAGCGAGAACGTCTATCCCATGATCGCGGCGGGCAAGGGGCACAATGAGATGCATCTCAATCCCGGTTCGGGCGAACCGATACAAGAGCGGGAGCTGGCCTAGTGTCCTATCTCTCAAATATTGTGTATTTCGCGCCGACTGCCGCGCAGTCTGGCGGCGTTGCCAGACGGATCCGAGTGGTTCACCGGGAAACGCACATGATTTGCGGGAAAGGACACTAGCGATGAGACATATTATTTCCATTCTGCTCGAAAACGAATCGGGGGCGTTGTCGCGTGTGGCGGGTCTGTTTTCGGCACGGGGCTACAATATCGAGTCCTTGACGGTAGCCCCCACCGAGGACAGCACGCTTTCTCGCATGACCATCGTTACGGCGGGCTCCGCTGAAATAATCGAACAGATAATCAAGCAGCTCAACAAACTGGTCGATGTGGTAAAGCTGCAGGAATTGACCGATGGCGCGCATATCGAGAGAGAGCTGATGCTTGCCAAGGTCAAGGCCAAAGGAGAAGCCCGCGAGGAGATCAAGCGCCTGGTGGACATCTTCCGGGGCCGTATCATCGACGTGACCAACTCGACCTACACCCTGGAGCTGACTGGCACGGTGGGCAAGCTGGATGCGTTTGTCAAAGCGCTGGAGGTTACGGAAATCATCGAAGTCGTCAGATCCGGGGTCACCGGAATCGCGCGTGGAGTGCGCGCGCTGAGCCTGTAAGCGGACCCTTTTCACACTTATCAGGAGCAGCGGTAGGGCGCACTCCGCATAAACGCATTCTTCAAGGGGCAAGTCCATGAAAGTTTTTTATGATCAAGACGCCGATTCGGCGATCATCCAGGCAAAGCGGGTCGCAGTCATCGGATACGGTTCGCAGGGCCATGCTCACGCCAACAACCTGAAAGACAGCGGTGTCGGCGTGGTGGTGGGCCTGAGAGAGGGTTCGGAGTCCGCGCGGAAAGCAAGCAAGGCGGGGCTCGAGGTGGCAAGTGTGGCTGATGCGGTAGCGGCAGCCGATATTGTTATGATGCTGGTGCCGGATGAGCTTCAGGCCAGTCTGTACCAGGAATCGATCGAGCCCCACCTGAAAGCGGGCGCCGCTCTGCTATTTGCCCACGGTTTCAATATCCATTTCGGCTTCATTGAGCCGCGGCCGGACACGGACGTGTTCATGGTGGCACCAAAGGGACCGGGTCACCTGGTACGTTCCACATTTTCCCAGGGCGGAGGTGTACCATGCCTGATCGCCATTGCCCAGGATGCCTCCGGCAGTGCCAGGCAGATTGCCCTGTCCTATGCGTCCGCAATCGGAGGCGGGCGAGCCGGGATCATCGAAACCACTTTCCGGGAAGAGACCGAAACGGATCTCTTCGGTGAACAAACGGTGCTTTGTGGCGGGTTGACCTCGCTCATACAGGCCGGTTTCGAGACGCTGGTGGAAGCAGGGTACGCTCCGGAAATGGCTTACTTCGAGTGTTTGCACGAGGTAAAGCTTATCGTCGATCTGATTTACGAGGGCGGGATAGCGGATATGCGATACTCGATATCGAACACCGCTGAATATGGCGACCTGACCCGTGGGCCGAGAATCGTGAACGATCAGACCAAGGCCGAAATGAAAAAGATCCTGAGCGAGATCCAGTCCGGAGCATTTGCGCGCGAGTGGATGGACGAGAACGCCAGCGGCGGCAATCGATTCAAGTCTCTCAGGGCTCAAGCCGCGGAGCACCAGATCGAAGAAGTTGGTTCCCGACTTCGATCCATGATGCCGTGGATCAAGGCGAACAAAGTCGTCGACAAGTCGATTAATTAGTTCCTGTCCAGAATACCTGTCATTGCGAGCGTAGCGAAGCAATCCAGTGAAACAAATTGTTTTAATTCGGCGCTGGATTGCAGCGTCCTGCCACGCTTCGCTCGCAGCTTCGGCGCGCTCCTCGCAATGACTCAAGCTTTTCCAGGACAGGAACTAATTAGGGGATCTCTGAAACACCACCTTAGGCACCAAGGGTAATTGATCTCAGTGCAACCCATCATTGCCCGGGAGGGCTGGCTGCACATTGCGCTGTCACTGCTCGCGGCAGTGGCTGTCACCATCTGGGCGGGGTGGTTGTGGGCCATGCCTCTGTGGTTGATCGCGTTCTTCGTTGTCCAGTTTTTCAGGGACCCGAAACGAGAGCCGCCGCAGGAGTCCGGTCTGATACTGTCACCCGCGGACGGCAGGGTCGTGTTCGTGGGGCCGGCAACGGATCCTTACCTGGATCGTCCGTCACTGAAGATCAGCGTGTTCATGAACGTGTTTTCTGTGCACTCGAACCGATCCCCGGTAGCAGGTGAAGTAAAAAAGATCTGGTATACCCCGGGACTTTTCGTCAATGCGGCGCTGGACAAGGCCTCGCATCAGAACGAACGGAACGCCATATGGATACGCGATGGCAATGCCGGCAACGACATTGTGTTCGTGCAGGTTGCCGGGCTCATCGCCAGGCGAATATTGTGTTATGTTAACGAGGGAGACCATCTCGACAAGGGCCAGAGATACGGCTTCATCCGCTTTGGTTCACGAGTCGATCTCTATCTTCCCGAAACCTGTGCGGCTCAGGTGGGAATCGGCGACAGGGCGACGGCCGGTTTGAGTGTAGTGGCCCGACAAGCGTGACGCACATGAATTCAGCCAATTCAAACGACGATCACGATTCCGCCCCGATGCGGCCGGGACGGCGTGGTATCTACATACTGCCCAATCTGTTTACCACGGCAGGCCTGTTTTTCGGTTTTTTCGCCATCATCCAGGCCACCAAAGGCCGCTTCGAACTTGCGGCGATGGCGGTCTTCATCGCCATGATCATGGACGGCCTCGATGGGCGGATCGCCCGTATGACCAACACGACGAGCGATTTCGGCGTCGAATACGACAGTCTGGCGGACGTGATCGCCTTTGGCCTGACGCCGGCTCTGGTAATCTATGAATGGATCCTGGGCGGCATGGGAAAGCTGGGCTGGCTTGCCGCATTCATGTACGTTGCCGCCACGGCGCTCAGGCTGGCCCGCTTCAACACCCAGAAGGTTGCAGACAAGCGTTATTTCCAGGGATTGCCCAGTCCGGCAGCCGCGGCGGTGCTTGCAGCGTGGGTCTGGATGATGTACGAGTACGAAATTCAGGGAGGCGTAGTCAGTTGGGTTTCCTGGCTGCTTACCGTGGCAACCGCGGCGGCGATGGTAAGCAACATACGCTACCACAGCTTCAAAAACCTGGATCTCAAGGGAAAAATCCCGTTCGTGCGGCTGCTTGTCGTGGTTTTGGGATTCGTATTGATTGCACTCGATCCACCGCGCATGCTGTTCCTGGTGTTTTTCAGCTATTTTCTCTCCGGTTTCTTCCAGCGTTTTTTTCTAAGGAGAAAAAAAGTTAGGGAGAATCGGGTCGAGTCGGATCGGGCTTGAAATCCATCCCGAGTACCGGCTACACTGGCAGTATGTGTTCACATTCGGACAATTCCATAGCTCATCAGGCACCGGTTTTCATGTTTTGCCGGGGCCATGGCGAGGGTTCGATCACCCGTGTTATTGCCGGCCGGATATTGGTCGGCGGGTCTGTCATCGCTCTGTCTCTGGGCCTGCTGCGCCGTTAGGCGCACATTCCCCCCCCCTTTTTTTTAAAATATTTTTCTTTACCGCTGGATCAGCGGTGACCTACTATGACCACGAGACAGGCTACAGTTATGCACGATCAATTGATAATTTTCGACACCACGCTTCGGGACGGTGAGCAGAGCCCGGGTGCTTCCATGACCCGTGATGAGAAGATCAGAATTGCCAGGGTCCTGGAAAAGATGAGGGTGGACGTGATCGAGGCGGGATTCCCCGCCGCGAGCCGGGGTGACTTCGAATCGGTGCAGGCGGTATCGAAATCAATCCAGGACAGTACCATCTGCGGACTGGCCCGGGCGATTCAGGGTGATATCGATCGCGCGGCGGAAGCGGTTAAACCGGCAAATTCCGGCCGGATACATACCTTTCTAGCGACCTCGCCTATCCATATGAAGGAAAAACTGCGCATGGATCCTGAAGATGTGCTTGCACAGGCCGAATGGGCTGTGAAGTATGCGCGGCAATTTACCGACGATATAGAATTTTCACCGGAAGATGCCGGACGCTCCGAGCCGGATTTCCTGTGCCGGGTGGTGGAGGCCGCGATTAAAGCCGGCGCGCAGACCGTCAACATTCCCGATACCGTGGGATACAACGTGCCGCAGCAGTTCGGTCAACTCATAAATGATCTGATGGAACGCGTTCCCAACTCGGACAAAGCCGTCTGGTCCGTCCACTGTCACAACGATCTTGGCCTTGCCGTGGCAAATTCGCTGGCTGCCGTCCTCAACGGTGCGAGACAGGTCGAATGCACCATCAACGGCCTTGGCGAACGAGCGGGCAATGCCTCGTTGGAAGAAATCGTCATGGCGGTGCGAACCCGCCAGGATGTTTTTTTGTGCGACACACGTTTGAATACCGAGCAGATCGTACCGGCGAGCCGCCTGGTTTCGGGGATTACCGGCTTCCCGGTACAGCCCAACAAGGCTATCGTGGGCGCAAACGCGTTTGCGCACGAATCAGGCATACACCAGGACGGGGTTATCAAGAAGAGAGAAACCTATGAGATCATGCGTGCCGAGGACGTGGGCTGGTCGGCCAATCGCATGGTTTTGGGAAAACATTCCGGCCGCAATGCGTTCAAAATGCGGTTGCAGGACCTGGGTGTGGAGTTCGAAACCGAGGAGGAACTGAACTCTGCGTTCGCGCGCTTCAAGGATCTCGCCGATAAAAAGCACGAGATTTTCGACGAGGACCTGCAGGCGTTGGTGACGGAGGAGGGCGCAGAGCACACGAATGAGCACATCAAGCTCACAACGCTTCAGGTGTGCTCGCAGACCGGAGAGGTGCCGGAGGCGAAAATAACCCTGTCCGTGGATGGAAAGGAAGTCCGCGCCACGGCCCGGGGAAGCGGGCCGGTAGACGCGTCGTTCAAGGCGATCGAGAAGATTGTCAAGAGTGGCGGGCAACTGCAATTGTATTCAGTCAATGCGCTGACCGGCGGGGCGGATGCCCAGGGCGAGGTTACCGTGCGTCTGGAAAAAGCGGGCCGCGTCGTGAACGGTCTCGGCGCGGATACCGACATTGTCATTGCCTCAGCCAAGTCTTATGTCATGGCGGTAAACAAACTGCACTCCAAGGCCCGTGAGCACCCCCAGATAGATCAAGCCATATGATTGCGGTGAAGTCTCGACGGTTTCCCGGTGTGTGCCGGTTGTGATCGATCGCAACGAACATCTGAGAGCGATGGGGATAGACGTGTGGGTTCGCAGGGATGCCTCCAATGAAGAGGTGTCGGCATCCGTCACCGTTGCGGACGCAGCGCTTTCCCTGGAAGACCTGGAGAAAGACGTCAGGGTTTGCGTCCAGTGTGAACTCCATTCTACGCGTATCAACACCGTGTTCGGGGCCGGCAACGCCTCCGCAGAATGGATGTTCATAGGGGAGGCCCCGGGTGCGGAGGAAGACCGACAGGGTTTGCCTTTCGTCGGACGTGCCGGTCAATTATTGAATGCGATGCTCGGGGCGGTCGACATGACGCGCGATCAGGTCTATATCGCAAACGTGCTAAAGTGCCGCCCTCCCAACAACCGGGACCCTCAGGGTGTGGAAGTGGAAAGGTGTGGGCCTTATCTACATCTGCAAGTTGCCCGGATTCGGCCTAGAATAATAGTAGCTATGGGTAGATTCGCGGCACAATCACTGCTAAAGACTTCGCGGCCGATAAGTAAACTGCGGGGAGAGCGGTTTCACTACGGTGATACCGAAATCCCCCTGGTGGTGACCTATCACCCTGCCTATTTGCTGCGTAACCCTATCGATAAACGTAAAGCCTGGGATGACCTGTTGTTTGCGCGAAAGGTGTCCGCAGACTGATGAGCTTCGCCGTATCAAGGCTCCCGGCGACGCTGCGCGAAGCCACGTTCCTGGATGTTTCGGCAATGCACGGCATCGAGAACTCGGCTTATGAATTCCCGTGGACCGAAGGCATTTTCACAGACTGCATCAATGCCGGTTATCTATGCATGGTGTACGAGAACGCGCATGAATTATTCGCTTACGGCGTAATGTCATTCGTTGACGGGGAGTGTCATATTCTGAACTTATGCGTTGACTCGTCGTATCAAGGGTGTGGCTGGGGAAAGAACCTGCTGGTTCGGCTGCTGGAGTTGGCCAGGCAGCGAAAATGCCGTATCGCTTTTCTGGAAGTACGGATGTCGAACAAGCGCGCATTCGACATGTACCATAATCTTGGTTTTAACGAGATTGCGGTACGGAAACGATACTATCCCGCTAGAGGCGGCAGGAGGGAGAATGCCCTGGTACTGGCAAAGGTGCTCGAAGAGTCTGGACGCGGTGCGTAAGGCCACACCGGTTGTTACGGCATGAAGAAGAACGTTTCGATCATCATCCCCGTCTACAACGAAGAAAAAACGGTGCAACGGATCGTTGATGCAATCACGGCGTTGCCGTTCCTGCACGAGCTGATCATCGTCGACGACGCGTCGACCGACAATACGTCCGGTATCCTCGAGGGGCTGGACCGAGACAACATCAAGATCCTAACGCACTCTGAGAATGCGGGTAAAACCGCGGCTATCATCACTGCGCTTGCCGCTGTCACGGGCGAGATTACGGTCATACAGGACGCTGATCTAGAGTACGATCCGAACGAGATTGAATTCCTTTGCAATCCAATATGGGAAGGCAGTGCAGACGTTGTTTACGGCAGCCGGTTTTTAGTCAGAAAAGCCAGTCGTGTAATTTACTTCTACCACTATCTCGGCAACAGGGCCATCACGTTTTTATCCAACATCTTCACCAACAAGAACATGTCGGATATCGAGACCTGTTACAAGGTTTTTCGCAGTTTTCTTTTGACGACCATGCCGATATACAGTACCCGGTTCGGATTCGAGGTGGAAGTCACGGCAAAGGTCAGTAAGACCAGGGCGCGCATATACGAAGCACCGATTTCCTATTACGGAAGGACCTACGAACAGGGCAAAAAAATATCCTATTTGGATGGTCTGGCCGCACTGTGGTACATACTGCGCTTCAACCTCGTCGTCGAAGCCGAAACCCGATCGTATATCGAGGAGTGCAACAAGAAGCTGACCGGCTAGTTCACGTAAACTACGATATTCTGGCCAAGCCGGAGAGTGTCGTCTGTCGTGATCGAATTCCATTTCGTCAGCTGGCTGACATAGACATTGTACCTGCGCGCGATGCCCCACAGGGTATCACCCGACCGTACTCGGTGAATGAGCGACTCCTGCTGTGCCCCGGAGCTTACGAAAGCGACATTCCGCGAACCCGACGACAATGGAATGAGCATTGTTTTTCCAGCGCGTATGAGGGTTCCATTCAAACGGTTGGACCTTTGCAGCGCGGAAACGGATACTCCGTACCGCCGTGCGATCTTGTCCAGCGTATCGCCCCGTCGGATGGTGTAACTGCCCCATTTGACCCGCGCTGATTCGGGCAGTGAAGCCAGCGCCAGTTCCAGCGCGGGAGCTTTCGGAACGGGCACAAGAAGTCGATGGGGGCCGTCGGGATCCGTGGACCATCGCTTGAACGCCGCATTGAGATGACGCATGTCCTTAGCGTGCAACTCGGAAATTTCACGCACCACGTTCAGGTCGATCTGCCCGCCGGTATCAACGACAGCAAAATACGGCTCGTTCGCAATGGGGCTTAAATCGATCCCATAGCGGGAAGGATCGTTGACGATGTTCTTGAATGCAATGAGTTTCGGAACGTAGCGACGGGTTTCGGACTTAAGACGCAGGTTCCCATAGCGTATGTCCCGGCCCTTCGATTTGTTCTTCTTTATCGCATACGCGATACTGCCTTCCCCGGCGTTATAGGCGGCGAGGGCGTAGAACCAGTTTCCGTTGAACTCCTGATGCAGGAACTGTAGGTAGTCCAGAGCGGCTCGCGTGGATTCGATGATGTCCCGCCTGCCGTCGTACCACCAGTTCATTTTGACGTCGTAACGCCTCGCCGTCGCCGGTATGAACTGCCATAGGCCCACGGCGTGCGCTCTTGAATAGGCGGTAGGGACGAAAGCGCTCTCTATGGCGGGCAACAAAACAAGCTCCGTAGGCATGTCCCTTTTTTCAACTTCCTCGACGATATAGTAGAGGTAAGGACGAGCTCGCTCGATTACCCTGGCGATATACTTTGGCCTTGCGGCGTACCATTTCTCGTACTCGCCGACGAATTTGTTGTCCAGGGGCGCCATACCGAATCCGTCCCGTATACGGTCCCAGATATCCTGGTATTGGGAGGGGGATACGAACGGACCGCCGTTCACCCGGTAGTGGGGGTGGTGTAAGCTCGGCCCGGTGCGGTCGGCGATAATGGAGTTGTGTGGCAGCGACGGCGGAGATTCCGGCAATTTCTCAAAGGTGGTCGTCGCGCACCCGGAAATTAGTAGTATTATTGTCAGGAGTGTCGTACGGAATCCCATATGACGCGCATACTAATTCGGCTTCAACCTTAGGTCAATATCAGCAACAGCGTCGACTCGTCTTGCGCGATGTGAACATCTATCGTCGCTGCCGTGGTGGACGGTAGAATATCGTTATGTCTTTGCATGATTCCAACACCCGGGAGTTCCATGAGTGGACGGGAACTTCGCTGGGAAAAGCCCTGGTCGAAAAGGAGCAAGAGCAGTTGGAACCCATGCTGCGCAATTTGTACGGGCCGGTCGCCGTACAATACGGGGCGCGTGATCTAAACAACTATTTACAATTGAGTAACGCTATTCGTCGCTTCCATTCGTTGGACCGGCATTCATTCGGGGATACGAGGCCGTTATCCGCTCGACTGCTCTATTCCCGACCGGAGTCCATGCCTCTGGACACGAAATCCGTTAATGTATTGATGCTGCCGCACGTACTCGAGTTTAGCGCGGATCCGCATCAAATACTTAGAGAGTCAGCCCGGGTACTGGTCCCGGAAGGCCATCTTGTGCTTGTTTGCTTCAACCCGGCAAGCCTCTGGGGGATACGCAATAGTTTTGGGAAACTGGTGAACAAACAGCTGCCGGCGCCGTGGTGCGGCCGCTTTTTTGGATTATCCCGGGTCAAGGACTGGCTGTCCGTGCTTGGATTCGATGTCGTCAGCGGCAGCTCCGTGTGCTTCCTGCCCCCGATCAAGTCCTCCAGCCTGCGGGCCAAGTTCGTGTTCCTCGAGAAAACCGGTGCGCGGTGGTGGCCAATGTGGGCAGCCGTGTACATATTGGTGGTGCGAAAAAGAGAGATCGGACTGACACCGCTGATTCCTCGGTGGAAGAGGAAGCGGAGCATCTCAACCGGCCTGGCGGAGCCGGCAACCAGAAATGGCTGAGGTACGGATTTACACGGACGGCGCTTGTCGCGGCAATCCGGGTCCGGGAGGGTGGGGGGCGCTGCTGCGGAGCGGGCGCCATCACAAGGAAATACGCGGCGGCGAGTCACATACGACCAATAACCGCATGGAATTGACCGCGGCAATCGAGGCGCTGTGCGCACTGAAGCAATCCAGCAGTGTCAACCTTTACACGGATTCGCAGTACCTGCGTCTCGGCATTACGAAGTGGCTGCCCGAATGGAAACGGAGAGGCTGGCGCACCGCCAGCAAGTCCCCGGTAAAAAACGAGGATTTATGGCGGCGGCTCGACGACCTAACCAAACAACACGACGTGCGGTGGTACTGGGTTAAAGGTCACTCGGGCCACAGCGGCAATGAACGAGCAGACAAGTTGGCCAACCAGGCCATCGATGAAATGATATCGGAGGTACGAAAATGAGCGTCAGGAAAGTCGTACTGGATACCGAGACTACCGGGCTGGACACTGCGGAAGGGCATCGCATCATCGAAATCGGATGTGTGGAACTCGTCAATCGCAGGCTGACACGTAACAATTTTCACGAATACTTCAATCCTGACCGGGATATCGACGAGGGCGCTCAGGCCGTTCACGGTATCAGCGGTGACTTTCTGAGAGATAAACCCAGATTCGCCGACGTGGTCAGGGATTTCCTTACTTTCATCAGGGACGCTGAACTGATAATCCACAATGCAGAATTCGATGTCGGTTTCATTAATTACGAACTGAGAAGAATCGGCAACGAGCTCGGTGTTGTAGGAGAATACTGCACGGTGCTGGATACCTTGCAGTTGGCGCGTCAACTGCATCCCGGCCAGCGCAACGACCTGGATTCGCTGTGCAAGAGATACGAAATCGACAACAGCCAGAGGGACCTGCACGGTGCATTGCTGGACGCGGAGATCCTTGCGGATGTGTTCCTCGCGATGACCGGTGGACAAACCGCGCTCTTGCTGGATGAAATCGCCGGCGGGAACCGGCGCGAACGGAAACACGCCCCGGCGAAGAACCGGGCGCCCCTGAGGGTGATCCACGCCGACGAGGAAGAAATGGCCGCCCACGCGGCCTGGCTCGAGCTGCTCGACAAGGAAAATGGCGCGCCGTGCGTATGGCGGCAAATCGACGAGACGGGATGAACGGAAACGCAGCCGGCGATAGATGAGATCGATTCCCCACCGATCATCAAGGAGCCTGGAGAAAAAAACTTTATATATCAGAGTGGTTGACACGCATAGTTGATACCAGTTCTCGGTTCGATCATCAGAGCGTGAAAATGTACCTTCTGCTGCTATACTCGCTGCACCGATCCGCCGGTGGAACAGACAACTGACTCTGTGGACACGGCGAGGCCCGTCACGGGAGAGGGAGTTTGATTGATCTGGCAGTCCTGGAGGCGCTGAACCTTTCCGGCCGATCCAATGCCGGCAGGTGTCTCGCGCGCGCCTTTCGACGGCGAACCTGTCCGAGGTGAAACTCGACGGCGCTTACCTGGCCTCTGCCGATATGTCGGGTGCCGTCCTCACTGGCGCTTCCATGTCCGAGGCGAACCTCGAGGTCGCAAATCTCTCAAGGGCCCGGCTGGTTCGCGTCGGCATGAAAAACGTCGACCTTAGCGGAGTCCGGATGCCGAAAGCACGGCTTGTCGGGGCCGACCTCTCCGGAGCATGTATCATCGAGGCGGATCTGTGGTCGTCGTCCATCACCGATACCTCCTATCCCGGCAGCGATCTGTCCGGTGCGAATCTGGAAAAGACCGGCATCTTCAGGGAAGCGGCGCTGCGCAGGTTCCCGGACATCAGGTATTCCGCCGCCACCCGGTGGGACGTCCCGGGTGCAGGTCAGTAGATTCTGGTCAGGATATAGCCCTGCTGCTGCAGCAGATTGAGCAGGCCGGCGGTGCCGGACAAATGAAGCGCGCCGATTGCGATGAAGGCATTTCCCTCGCTCAAACGGGGCGCCATGCGTTCCACCATCCTGACGTTCCTGTCGAGCAGGAGATCCTGTTTGAGCCGGGAGTGAGCACCGGACAGGGCGAACTGCTCGTTGGCCAGGTCGGTCAGCGCCGCCAGATCCCGGTCGAGATACGCCTGCGTCAGCTTTTCTATCATTCCGGGAATCGAGTTGATGTGGGTCAGCGTCTGCTGGAGCAGTTCGACCTGGTCGTCGATGCTCATGGCGTTGAAGATCTGTATCTGCTCCGAAAGGCTTTCCAGTCCGAACACCGGTTCCCCGCGTTCGATCGCCAGCTCGTACAACCGACGATCGAGGAACATGCCACCCTGGGAGCGGGGCTGGCTCAACAGAACGGCGATCGCCCACGGTTTGAGCAGCGTTGCCATCTGCGGCAGCAGGCCGCGCTCCTGCATGGCCTGAGTGACGCGTGTGTACAGATCCGAACCGACAAGGCCCTCGAGGGTGGAGCCATCCGTGAGCAACAACTCCGTCCCGACCATCAGCAGCTGGTCGACGTCCAGAAGCGCCTCAGTGGTCAGGCTGTTGCTGTTGTTGAAAGCTTCCTGCACCGGCGCGGGCAGTTCCGTGATGCGCGGATCCTCGACATGCATCGTGCCTAACAGGTAGCTCGGTCCGGCCGCCGCGCCGTCGATGCGCCAGAGCAGGCCCCGGTCAAATTGATCCGAGAGATCCGGGGATTCTGGGTTCGCTTGTGCGAAAGCAAGGACTGTGAAAGCCAAAGCAAGCAGCGCCCCGAAGATTGACGCTTGACGTCGGGTGTGAGTTCTCCCGGAGATCATTCCGGGCTCGCGATCAGGTTCCAGACCAGCATGAGTGCGAATACAAACAGAGCGACCGCGATGGTGCTGCCCACGGTCTGCACGCCCCCCAGCCTGCTGTGTTCACCGTGCCAGTGGCGAACAAACTCAGTAATCCCATTCAAGCTCTGCACTACGGCCCGATAGACCCACGCGTTGAATCGCTGAGCGATCACTGCGCCCTTCGCGATGACGTAGCTTCCGGCGCGGCGGTAGAACCAGTCGCTGTCCAGGTTGATCAGTCGCATTTCAGGCGGGTAGAGGCCCGTGCGCATCAGCACCGAGAAGGCCAGCGCCGAAAACACCAGCAGCTGAAGCTGCGTGAGCACATGGCTGGCAGTGTACGGCTCGTAATCGACCGCGAAAGGCAGCATTGCGTAAAGGGGGTCGGGATACACGCCGATGCCGATGCACAGCGCCGCAGTGATCGCCATCGCGACCAGCATGTTGGCCGGCGCTTCCCGGCAGCGCTTGCCGGAGTCGTGCGCGAAGAAGGCGAAATAGGGGATCTTGATTCCCGAGTGATGGAACACGCCGGCCGAGGCGAA
>CAMYOI010000029.1:26992-31721 GCA_947259955.1 uncultured Gammaproteobacteria bacterium | reverse complement strand
GCATATCGTTGATATTGGAAATGGCCTGCGCCGCCCTCTGCCGCGCTAGGGGGCCTTGCACGGCAATCATCGCCAGGTCGGTTCTCGCCGTGATCCGGATTTTTCCGAAGTCGCCGGCATTACGTTGGATCCAGCCCAGATCGGTGTCCGCCGTCGCCGCGTTTACGACCAGGCGAAAAGAATCGCCTCCCAGGTAATACACGATCAGATCATCAATAACGCCTCCGTTCTCATTCAGCATGCACGTGTAAAGTGCCCTGCCGGCTTTTTCGAGCTTTGCGACGTTGTTTGCCAACAAATACGACAGGAATTTTCGCGGCTCCTCGCCCGTGACATCGATATGCCGCATGTGGGACACATCGAACATGCCGGCGGCACTCCTGACAGCGCGATGTTCTTCCAGCTGTGAACCGTAGTGGAGCGGCATGTCCCAGCCGCCGAAATCGACTATCTTCGCGCCGGCTTCGACGTGTGCCTGGTACAGGGGGGTTCTGCGGCCCATTCCGCTAGCCGCCACAGCGCCATGTCCAGGCCGCATTTTCCGGGCAGTTCAAGGCTTTTTGCAATCCGCCGTTCCTCTTCGGGTGGTTAATAGCCGTTCCGTTCGTATTGTCGCTCTGACCGCCATCGATCGTCCGAACCGGGTCTAATGCTACTTAGCCGGCGCAGTAGCCGTGGTGTTTGGGGGGCTCCCGCAGGGCGAATCGACAAACACCCGCCTTCGGCGTTGCATCCGCTGCCATTAGCTCGCTAGTGCTTCGCGTATGCGCCTTGAATTCGGATGCTTGTCGCTTCGCTGAATGTCGCAGAACTTACCACGGGGTACACCAGCTCTTTCTTTAGATGTGAATACGACTCATTCTTATTTATACTACTGGTTCCCCATCCGGGCATCAAACATCTCGAACAAACAGACGCCGACACTCATGGTTTCCAACGATACTATGCCAAGTCTTCTGGTGGCGCGATGACGCACTGGCGCATTGCGGTCGTCGCCGTCGCGGCGCTTTTTGCCATGCCGATACTGTTCGTCCTCGGCTCGGTCTTCATTCCCGCCGGAGAGATCTGGGATCACCTGGTCGAAACAAGGCTGTTCGACTATGTCGCGAATTCGCTGGCGCTGATGTTCGGTGTGGGAGTTGGCGTGCTGCTGATCGGCGTCAGCACCGCCTGGCTGACGGTAAATTTCGAGTTCTTGGGACGCCGTACGTTCGTCTGGATGCTGCTTTTGCCCCTGGCCATGCCGGCGTACATCATTGCCTATGCCTACACCGGACTACTCGACTTTTCCGGGCCGGTTCAAACGCTTCTGCGATCCCTGTTCGAGCTCCAGGGCGGCGAGTACTGGTTTCCTCGGATACGGTCGCTGACCGGCGCCATGCTGATGTTGACATTCGTCCTCTACCCCTATGTCTATCTGTTGGCGCGATCAGCTTTTCTCGAACAGTCGGTTGCCGCATCCGATGCCGGCCGTTTGCTCGGCTGCACACCCTGGCAGAACTTCTGGCGAGTGACGGTACCTATGGCACGCCCCGCGGTCATTGCCGGGCTGTCGCTCGCACTCATGGAGACGCTGGCCGATTACGGGACCGTTCAGTACTTTGGCATAGATACGTTCACCACGGGAATTTTCAGGACGTGGTTCGGTTTGGGCGACAGCGGCGCGGCAACCCAGCTTTCCGCCGTATTGCTTACGTTCGTGTTCGCGCTGATCATGATCGAATACTGGTCCAGACGCCGGGCACGTTTCCACCATGTGGGCAGCAGGGAGATCGCGCTGACTCGTATACGGCTGCATTCCGGGCTCGGATCCATGGCGTTTTTGTGGTGTGCCGCACCAATATTGCTCGGATTCTTCATTCCATTCGCACTGCTGATGTACTGGTCGTGGACAACCGCCGGGGACATGCTGGACAGGAGCTTTTTCATTCTCGCCGGCAACAGTTTCGCGCTTGCGGGAGTAACCGCGGTGCTCGCGGTGGCACTGTCCCTGGTACTGGTCTACGGACGGAGGCTTGTACCGACCCGGCTGGTCAGAGCATCCGTACGGATCACCAGTCTTGGCTACGCAATCCCGGGAACGGTAATCGCAGTAGGCGTGGTCATACCCATGGGTTGGATCGACAATGCGATCAATGACTGGTTCGAACACACATTCGATATAACCATTGGATTATTGTTCAGCGGGACCTTGTTTACCCTGGTATTCGCATACCTCGTGCGCTTCCTCGCTGTATCGCTGCAGACGGTGGGGTCCGGTTTGAACAACGTAAGATCGAGTATGGACGATGCGGCAAGGAGCCTTGGGCGTAATCCGCGGCAGGTACTTACCAGCGTGCATATACCCATGATTCGCGGCAGCCTGCTGACCGCCGGACTCATCGTATTCGTGGATGTTCTGAAAGAGCTGCCGGCAACGCTGATCCTGCGCCCATTCAATTTCAACACGTTGGCCGTGCGCGCGTACGAACTGGCCTCGGACGAACGATTAATGGATTCGGCGACATCCGCGACGGCGATCGTAGCCGTCGGACTGATACCCGTTATCTTGCTGAGCCGGACCATAGAGAGGACGAGGAGCACCGAGGTAATGGTGGTTGATCAGTCGGCTTAGCCCCGCTTTTTCTTCTTCATGGAGCATTTGCCGCTCGTTTTCATGCCCTCGCAGACGCCATACATATACAGGCTGTGGTCCTCCAGGACGAAACCGACTTCCTTTGATACCTGCTTCTGCCGCTCTTCGATAACCTTGTCAAAAAATTCGAATACTTCTCCGCACTCAAGGCACAACATGTGATCATGGTGACCCTCGTCATCGAGTTCGAATACCGATCTGCCGCCCTCGAAGCTGTGCCGTATAACGAGTCCCGCACCTTCGAATTGTGTTAGTACGCGGTAGACGGTGGCCAGGCCGATTTCCAGATCCATCTCGAGGAGTTTCTTGTATACGTCTTCCGCTGACAAATGCCGGACCGGCGCGCTCTCGAGCACTTCGAGTATCTTCAATCGTGGAACGGTCGATTTGAGGCCGGCTTTTTTTAAATCGGCAGCGGTGTTCATCAATGCGGGCTCGCACGCGGTAGACGTGCCACAATAACGTCATCACGAAAATATCTCAATATCAGAGGATATAGCGCGATTCTCATATGTCGAAAGTAAACAGCATCTTGAATTACCACCGTCTTCCTAATTTACCCAACCGCATGAATTCTAAGTTGAGGTTGTCCTGCCGCGGCAACAAACTGATCAGCGCTCGAACCCGGTCGCCGCACACAACGATCAGGGCCGTGCTGTTTTCAGTTGCGGCCATGCTAGGCTCGGCGTGGGTCGATGCGCACGGCGAAGACTATCTGATCGGCTCATCTCCCAGCCTTACCCGAGAGCAGGGGGAAAGGATCTTTCAGCCAATAGCGGAGCTGCTGGGGAAGGCTACCGGGGAGAAGTTCGAATACAGCTACACCGCCCACTGGCCGGGCTATATCGAAGAAATGCGCAATTCGAAGCACAGCCTGTTGTTCGATGAACCGCACCTCGTCAGCTGGCGACTCGAAAACGGAACTCATAGCCCTGTCGTCAAACTTTCTGGAGACATGGGTTTCGTGATAACCGCAAGAAGAAACGACGAATCCATTGTGCAGCTCTCGGATCTCGCCGGTCGTATCGTGTGCGCCGGTGCACCGCCGGCACTGGACGGACTCATACTGTACGAACAATTCGAAAATCCGAGCCGACAACCCCAGATCCTGCCGACTGCAAATTTTCGCGATGCGTACGATCACCTGCTAAACGAACGCTGTCGTGCCGCGGTCCTGCCGACAACGCTGTATGAGGCCCTGTCGCTTGGCAGCGGTGAACTCCGTGTGCTGTTCCTGAGCGAAGCTTTTCCAAACTGGACGCTGACCGCGGACAACCGGATTCCACAACCGGTCCTGAACGAGATACGGGCGGCGCTGTTGGATTCCGACAACGAAAATATTACCGGGGCAATTGCAAGCGAAATAGATCCGGGAAAACAGGTACTCCGGGCGAGCGTGGATGAATATCCGGGCTACAGCCGCCTGTTGCAGGACTTCTGGGGTCTGCGTTGAACCCCGGCTCAGATCTCTCTCTGGACCCGTTTTGCCAATCTGCCGATGGTCAATCCCTGGACGATAATGGAAAACACCACCACGATGTATGTCATCGCAACGATGACGTCGCGCATCGGACTCGGCGGCAGGGATAAAGCCAGCGCCACCGAAATCCCTCCCCTGATGCCGCCCCAGACCAGGATTTTGATGATGTGCGGGGAAAATTCACGCTTGAGCTTCAGCAGACTTACGGGGAGCGCCACGCTGACGGTTCTTGCCAGCAGCACCAACGGGATCATCAACAAACCGGCAATCAGGTACTCCTGGGTGAACTGCAGTATCAGCACCTCCAGACCGATCAGCACGAACAACACGGCATTGAGCACCTCGTCCACCAGTTCCCAGAAGGTATCGAGATGTTCACGGGTGCGATCCGACATTGCCAGGACCCTTCCACGATTTCCGATCAGCAGGCCGGCAATAACGATCGCAATCGGACCGGATAAATGAAACGCCAGGGCCAGCGCATAACCACCCATCACTAGAGCCAGGGTAACAAGCACCTCGACCTGGTAGTTATCAACGCTGCGCAGGAGAAAGTAACCGGCGTACCCCAACCCCAGGCCGAACACGATGCCGCCTACGGCCTCCTGGAAGAA
>CAMYOI010000029.1:0-26944 GCA_947259955.1 uncultured Gammaproteobacteria bacterium | reverse complement strand
CTCTTCAACGTCGCCATAACGGCAATAGGATCGGTCGGTGAGATCAGTGCGCCGAACAGCAGGCAATAGATCAAGGGGATGCCTATGCCCAGCCAATCGAGAACCAGCCAGGCCAGCAGCCCGACAATAATCGTCGACATCAATACGCCAATCGTAGCGAGCAGGGTAATCAGCCACTTCTGTTGCCTCAAGTCGCTTAGATTGATGTGAAGCGCCCCGGCGAACAACAGGAAACTCAGCATGCCCTGCATCAGGGTCTCGTCGAAGTCCACACCCAGCAGGGCACGCTCGGCAACTTCCTCGAATTGCGTAATGCCCAACTCGCCGATCAGTATCAACAACAAGGATAACAGCAGAGCGATCAGCATGACGCCGATGGTGGTCGGCAGGCCAATGAACCTGTGGTTGACGTAGCTGAACAGCGCGGACAGCGTCATCAGGATAGCGGCGAGATTCAGCGTTTCGTTCACTACCGTAGCTTGTGCTCGACTTCAGCCTGCATATGGAATCCCCGGCGAGAGCCGCGTTCAGCCCGCAAATTTCGACAGATCACCGCTCAAACCCATGGCTCTGTGGGCGAATGCGGATTTGAGCGGACCGATTGCGTTGGTCAGTCGCAGCCCCAGTCCGCGGACCTCGCTGACGAATTCCTGATCCGTACCGAACAGTTTTTCTATTCCGTTCATGGCGTGATACATCACCAAGTTTTCGCCTTTTCGCCACCTTTCATAACGGCGCAGCGTCAATTCTCCCCCAACGTCCTTGTTTAGTGACCGGGCCTCGATCATCACCTCGGCCAGTGCGGCCGCATCCTGGAATCCGAGGTTTACACCCTGCCCGGCCAGAGGGTGCACCACGTGCGCCGCGTCCCCAACGAGAGCGGTCCGTTTACCGACATATTGCCGTGCGTGGGACGACCTGAGGCTGAATGTTTTTCTGGGACCCACTTCAACGACCCCGCCCAGCTTGAACTCGAATGCGCGGGCCAGCTCGCTGGCGAATCGTTCATCGTTTCGAGACATCAGCTCTGCCGCGGTGTTCTGCTCACAGCTCCAGACGATCGAACAATGTCCATCGGCCAGCGGCAGGAACGCAAGCGGTCCGGTCGAGAGGAATCTCTGCCATGCGGTCTGCTGATGTCCGAGTTCCGTACCGACGGTTGAGACGATCCCCAGCTGCCCGAAATCCCGCGACTCGATCTCGATATCCAGGGTCTTGCGGACCCACGAGCCGGCGCCATCGGCGCCAACCAGGACTCCGGCCCGAATGATTGCCCCGTCGGAGAGCTTCAGCGTTACGCGATCGCCGACACTGTCGAATGCGGCTACTTCCACACCCGCCAGGACCCTGACGTTGGCCGCATGAAGCAATTCCTGATGCAATACGTACGCCACGAGGTTGTTTTCGACAATGGTCCCCAGGTGGGTTACCCCCAGTTCCGCGCTGTCGAATTCAATACTGCCGCTGCTGTTTGCGTCCCAGACGAACATGCGAACGTAGGGCGATATCCGATACCCTGCGATTGCGTCCCATGCCCCGGCAGCGGCAAGTATGCGTTCGGACCCCGGATTGATGGCACTCACGCGTGCATCGTGCACGGCCGGGTCGCGTTCTTCGATCAATCCGTCCCTTTCCAGCACCGCAACCTTGAAGTCCGCCCGTGCCAGCAGTTGCGCGAGCGCTGCGCCGACCATGCCCGCGCCCACTATGGCAACGTCGTAATCAATGCGGGGCATCGGCCTTCCTCAGGGGCAGGCCGCGGGTCAGGCGCGGCAACCGGCCTGCAAGACCCATGGTACGCCTGACCAGGAAATTTTGCGCGGGCGGAATCATGTCAATGGCTAACAAAGCCGTGTCTCTCACCATCGCAACGGTTGTCGAATTATTCGAGAACAGACGAATGAGTCCGTCGGTAAATCCACTCATTCTATTGATATCGCGCCGACGCCACTGCCAGTATCGCTCCAGCACTTCGATATCCCCGATGTCCCGGCCCTCGAATTGCGCATCGCTCAACACCTCGGAAAGAGTCGCCACATCCCGTAAACCAAGATTGAAGCCCTGCCCCGCTACGGGATGGATCGTGTGTGCCGCATTTCCCGCCACCACAATGCGGTGCCTGACCGGGTGTTTTACGCTTACGAAGGACAACGGGTACGTCTTGCGTTTTCCAAGCCTGCGAAGCGCCCCCGCCCTGTCACCAAACCGGTACTGCAGCCTCTCCAGGAACTCGTCGTCGGAGCATTGAAGCAACTCTTCCACCTGGTCTGATCGTATGGTCCAGATCACCGTGTAACGATTGTTGATCGATGGCAGCAGCGCCATGGGTCCACTGTCGGTAAAGCGTTCGTAAGCGACATTGTCGTGGCCGCGGTCCGGCGTAACGGTGGTGAGAATAACGCATTGGCCGTAGTCACGCCGGGTGGTTTCAAAGTTCAGCGAACGCCGCATCGCTGAATCGGCGCCATCCGCGAATACCACGAGCGCGGCGCTGGTTTCGCCCGGCTCGGCGTGCGGGTGGAGTTCCAGCCTGACCCGGTCCTGTTGCTGGGTCAGATCCGTCACCTCTGCCGGGCATACCATCGTGACGTCTTCGAGCTGGCCCATTTTTCGATCCATCGCCGCCCCCAGTTCCCTGGCGGGCACCGCGTATCCCATGGCATCGGTGCCGTGCTTGACGTGATGCAACCGTGCAAATCCGAACCGGCCCCGATCGGAAACATGTATGGTCTTGATCGGCACCACCGCCCCCGGGGCGATTTCCTGCCATATGCCGATGCCGTGCAGGATGTTCCTCGAGCCGGGTGCTATGGCGAGAACCCGGTCGTCATAGCTTGGCTGGCTTTCTGATTGGCGGGAAACCGCCTCGATTACGGCAATGCGCAAACCGGTATTCGCCAGAGCGCATGCGAGACTGGCGCCAACCAGTCCGCCGCCGATTATGGCAATGTCATGATCGTAGTCCATACTGAATTCAGCTTCTTCCCACCAGCGCCTCGATATCATCGATACGCTTCGGCGCGTCCTTGGTCAATATCATATGGCCGTCTCTCTGGATCAAGACATCGTCCTCGATGCGGATGCCGATGTTTCTAAAGTGCGGATCGATGTCATCGTCATCCGGAATGTAAATTCCCGGTTCCACGGTCAGCGTCATACCGGGCTCCAGCTGCCGCCATTGCCCGTCGATCTTGTAGTCGCCGACGTCGTGGACATCCATACCGAGCCAATGGCCGGTTCGATGCATATAGAATCGCTTGTATCCACCGGATTCGCAGATCTCTTCCACGCTGCCGGTCATCAACTTCAGATCGATCAGCCCTTCGACGATCGTCTTGACGGCGGCGTCATGAGGTTCATTCCACGGCACACCGGCACGGGTCTTGTCGATAGCGGCCGCCTGCGCGTCCAGTACGATGGAATACACGTCCCGCTGCGCTGCTGTGAACTTGCCGTTGACCGGAAACGTCCTGGTGATGTCGGCAGCGTAGCAATCGATCTCGGCGCCCGCATCGATCAACAGCATATCACCATCCTGCAATGGAGCTGCGTTGTCAATATAGTGCAGCACGCATGCGTTCCTGCCGCCGGCAACGATCGGTGGATAGGCCGGATAATCGCTCCCGGCCAGCCGGAATTGATATTGCAATTCGGCTTCGACTTCATATTCCATCATGCCCGGCCGGCACGCTCTCATCGCGGCCCGGTGTGCGGAAGCGGTTATCCGGGCCGCGCGCTTCATTACGGTAATTTCCTCGGTCTGCTTGATCAACCGCAGCTCGTGCAGAACATGACCCAGATCCACGATCTCATGCGGCGCGCTCACCCCGGCCTGAGATTTCGACTTCACCTCGTTGACCCAGTTCAACAACTTGACATCGAATTCCGGATAGATTCCTACGTTGCAATAGACTTTCTTGCGGTTCTCCAGCAGGCCGGGCAGGATGTCACCGATATCATCGATAGGAAACGCATCGTCGGCGCCATATTGCTCAACGGCTCCGGATACGCCGGCCCTTGAGCCATCCCATTTTTCCTTCTGCGGATCCCGGTCCCGGCAGAACAGCACATACTCCCCCTGCTCACGGCCCGGTGACAACACCGCGATGGCATGGGGTTCCGGGAAATGGGTCAGATAGTAAAAGTCACTGTCCGGTCTGAATCTGTAAAGTACATCCCTGTTGCGCGTTGCCTCCCGGGAGGTTGAAATGACGGCAACGCCATCCCCCATGAGCTGCATCAGGTCCTGTCTGCGGCGATTGAATACCTTTGCGCTTATCAATGTAGCTCTCCCGATTCGACGTCACCATGAAGATTGGCGTACAGCTCCTCGAATATCAGCTGCACGCCAACTCGAACATACTCCTCGACTTCCGTGAGGTCCCACTCACTGTCGCCGCCGTCCCGACTCACCTCAACTTCGGCGACCGAGAGCATGTCGCGGACTATCTCCGCGACATCCGCGCTGAACTCATCGACGGCTATGCTATCTCCGTCCAGCAGGCCCAGCAGAAACCCGCTGCACCAATCGGCCAGTGCCCGCAGGCGAAGTGACAGATCGGAATCATCGTCCGGCAACAGCAGTTTGAAATCGCCGCTATCTTTGCTAAGGTCTTCCACGGCTCCACGCAGGAGCAGCTCCAACACCTTTTGGAGTTGTTCGAGCAACCCTGGCTGCACGTCCGCATCCAGCGCTATCAGCCGTTTCAGATCCGGAGCAGTCCCCGTCTTCATCTGGTTGCAGATTGCGCCGCAGATAACTCCGTGCACCCCGGCCGCACCCAGCTCGAGGCCTGCGGAGGAGGTTGCCTCCTCGATTTCGTCATATTGGATGCCGTGGGCGCTTTGCATGTGGGGCGTATTTTACCGGCGTGATACATCTGTTTAAAAGCGTTGACCGGGATTGAGGAGACGCATATAGTTAATAATGATATGGAACGCGAAGAGCAAATCGGTGAAGATCTGCGTCAACTGGAACAGCGTGTCGACGACCTGATAGGCGTGTGCCGAAGGCTCAAAGAGGAAAACGACAATCTGCGTGAGAGCAGGGATACCCTGATCGAAGAGAAATCCAAGCTTACGGAAAAAAATCGCATGGCTCGAACCAGATTGGAAAACATAGTAACCAGACTGAAGGCATTGGATAAACACCAGTGAAAAAATCACCGGATGGCGTCAAGGTTTCCATCTTGGGGCGCGAGTTTGCTGTAGCCTGCCCCGACGATCAGCGAGATGCGTTGTCCCAGGCGGCAATGCATCTCGACCGAAAGATGCGGGAGATCCAGAAAACCGGCAAAGTTATCGGCATGGAGAAGTGTGCAATCATGGCCGCGCTCAATATTACACATGAACTTTTATCTTACCAGGCTAAATACGGAGAGACCGAGAAGATCGGTGTGGCGCTCTCCGGCATCCTGAAGAAACTTGATTTCGCGATGCAGGAGGAGGCGCAAATCTCCATTTAGCCAGTCACTGGACAGAATTGGTGTCGCCTGCGGTGTTCGAATTGTTCTGAAAACCCTTAGAACCTAAATCACATCTCGGGGACCGCAATCGGGTATGTTGTGTGCAGGTCCGTTCGGCGGAAAGCCTTATACATCCCGTAGGCCCCCACTTGAACCTTCAGGTTCAAGGATGACGAACAGTTTCGGCACATGCGGGTGACACCTACTTCCCAACGAGTGAACAAAAAAGCAACGCTAAGAAGCCTGATGCGCGAGCGCAGGGGCGCCCTGACCGCCGGTGCGAGATCCCGCGCCTCCCGAAATCTGTGCCTTCGACTTGTGCGACACCCTTATTTCATTGCCGCCCGGCACATCGGCATGTACTACCCCAACGACGGCGAAATAGACCCCACGGCGGCGGCAAACGGGCGCGCGGGTCGGCGGTTCTATCTGCCAGTGCTGCCTCCGCGCGGAAAACGCAGATTGTGGTTTGCCCCCTACGTGTCGGGCAGCAGGCTGGTATGGGACAGATACGGAATCCCCGAACCCACCGGCCGAACGAAAATCCGCGCGGAGAAGCTGGACCTGCTGCTGGTGCCGCTGGTCGCGTTCGACCGCGACGGCGGGCGCATTGGCATGGGCGGCGGATTCTACGACGCCAGTCTGACGTTCCTGCAGCGCCCCGGTAGGATTTCCCCGACCCGTGTTATCGGCGTCGCGTACCACTTCCAGCAGATCGAAAGCATCCCAGGAGATGATTGGGACGTACCGCTGCACGGCGTAATCACCGATATGGATTTCATCCAGGCCCCCGTATTGCACAGGGCAAACCAATGACTGTCTTTATCGCCTTCAATTTGATACCTTCCACGCCTCGCAATGACCGTAACGTAGCCTGCTAATCCCCGTGCAATACTGGTTGATGAAAAGTGAGCCCGATGTCTACAGCATCGATCATCTCAAGAAGGCCAAAACCGACTATTGGGATGGTATCAGGAACTATCAGGCGCGAAACTTCATTCGCGACGAGATGGATAAGGGTGATCTCGCTTTCTTCTATCACTCCAACTGCGAGGAACCCGGGATCGTGGGCATCATGACGGTTCACAAACCCGCGTATCCGGATTTCACGGCCTTCGATCCCGATGAAAAATACTTCGATCCCAAAAGCGATCCCGAAAATCCCCGTTGGCTCATGGTCGACGTGCGCTATGTGCGAAAGCTGAAGCGTCCGCTTTCACTGAAGGAGTTAAAGCTGTACAAGCCACTGGAAACGATGCGTCTGCTGCAGCGAGGTAATCGCTTGTCCGTCATGCCTGTCACCGAAAAAGAGTGGAACTATATTCTCGAGCTGGAAAACGAGGTGCCAAAGAAATGAAATGCTTTCACAAACTAGTCCCGGTTCTTGTACTGCAGCTGTTCGTTGCCCTAGCCGGGCATACCCAGGATAAAACAATGGTCATAATGACGACAAATTTTGGTGTAATCGAGATCGAGATGAATACGGAGGAGGCTCCGAATACGGTTGCCAACTTCTTGCAGTATGTCAACGACGGCTTCTTCGACGGATTGACGTTCCACCGGGTGATACCCGGTTTCGTATTACAAGGCGGCGGCTTCGAGTCCGGCATGAAGCACAAGGCCCCCAAGGCCCCGGTTCAAAACGAAGCGGACAACGGACTGAAAAACGTCCGCGGTTCACTGTCCATGGCCCGCACTAACGACCCCCATTCGGCTACCTCGCAATTTTTCATCAATCTCAAAGACAATGAATTCCTGGATCACAAGAGCAAAGACGCGAACGGCTGGGGTTATGCGGTTTTCGCAAAAGTGATATCGGGCATGGATGTGGTCGACAAGATCGCGCAAACGCCAAGAGGCAGTTCGGGGGGCCACGATGATGTTCCCATCGAGGACGTGATAATCGAAAAAGCGGAAGTGCTCGACTGAAAAGGTGTGACCACCGGAAGCTTCACCGTATCCGCAAGCCGCCCCCGCCCGTCATCGAGTTCGACAGCGGTCTGCCGATAACCCGAAAGAGGGGGGAAATAGCAGGGGCTATCGAGCACAACCAGGTGACCGTCGTGGTGGGTGAGACGGGATCGGGCAAAAGTACACAACTACCCAAAATCTGCCTGGACATGGGCCGCGGAAAGCGGCGATTCATCGGGCACACTCAACCACGGCGTATTGCCGCGCGAAGCATCGCTGCCCGGATCGCGGAAGAGCTTGGCGTCGAGCCCGGCGGCGCAGTCGGCTACAAAACCCGGTTCAACGACCGCGTCAGCCGCGACTCTTATATCAAGGTGATGACCGACGGCATTCTGCTGGCGGAACTGGAATCGGACAGAAAGCTCAACCGCTACGACACCCTCATAGTCGACGAAGCCCATGAGCGTTCGATAAACATCGACTTTCTGCTTGGCTACCTGCAGCGTCTTTTGAAACGCCGGCGTGACCTCAAAATCGTTATCACCTCGGCCACCATCGACCCCTCAAGCTTCTCGAGATTTTTTTCCGGCGCTCCGGTAATCGAGATTCCGGGAAAATCGTTTCCGGTCGAAGTTCGCTATCGCCAGGCCGATAGAGCCGAAGACAGGCCGGATGCCTCACTCGCATCAGACGTCGTCGACGCCGTCAGGAACCTGGAGTCAGACGCTCGGGGCGATATTCTCGTTTTCCTTCCAGGCGAGAAAGAAATCGGCACGACGGCGAAGCTCTTGGGCAGGCTCCGGCTGCCTCGGACGGAATGTATACCCCTGTATGCGCGCCTGTCCGTAGAAGAGCAACAAAAAATATTCAAACCGCACGAGGGGCGCCGTATCGTGCTGGCGACGAATGTGGCCGAAACGTCGTTGACCGTACCGGGTATTCACTACGTCATCGATACAGGTTTGGCTCGCATCAGCCGATACCGTCCGGGGCGGCAGATCCAGTCGCTGCCCATCGAACCCATTTCCCGGGCCGCGGCAGATCAGAGAAAGGGACGGTGCGGCCGTACCGCCGCGGGTGTATGCATCCGGCTTTACTCACAAGGTGATTTCGATTCCCGGCCGTCGTTCACGGTACCTGAAATCCTGCGGACCTCCCTCGCATCCGTAATACTTAAGTTGAAATCTCTAGGGCTCGGTGATATCGAAAACTTCCCGCTGATGGACCCGCCAGCGGCTCGAATGATCAAAGACGGCTACCGTCTGCTCGAAGAACTCGACGCCGTGACCGGCGCGTACAAGCTTACAAGATCCGGGCGCCGGCTTGCGAAGATCCCTGCTGATCCCAGGCTGGGACGCATGCTGCTGGAGTCGGACAGGCTGCATTGCGCCAAAGAAGTACTCGTGGTTTGCGCCGCGCTGTCCGTCCAGGATCCGCGTCTTTATCCGGAGCATGCAAAGGACGAGGCGCGTGAGTGCCACGCCCGTTGGGAAGATCCCGGTAGTGATTTCATCAGCCTCATCAATCTTTGGAACGGCTACCGCTCGGAAACCGGTAATTTGAGCAGGCGGCAACGACAGCGCTACTGCCGCGAGAGGTTTCTTTCGCCGGCACGAATGCGGGAATGGCAGGATGTACATCGGCAGCTTGGCGAGTTGTGCAATAAATTCGGATTTTCCATCAACCGCGATTCCGCGACTTACAAACGCCTGCACCGTGCCCTTCTGTCCGGTCTTCTGGGCAACATCGCTCAGAAGCAGGACGGACGTGAATACCTGGGCACGCGCGGCAAGACCCTCTTCATACATCCGGCGTCCGCCGGGCGTAAAAAGCTTCCCGGGTGGATCGTTTGCGCCGAGCTGGTCGACACCACGCGCCTGTACGCGCGAACGATCGCAAAGATCGAGCCGCAGTGGATCGAATCCGCCGCGTCGGGCCTGACCAAAACATCCTACTCCGAGCCTCGCTGGGTTGAGCGCCGGGGACAGGTCGTTGCGACCGAACGTGTCACGCTTTACGGGCTCGTAATCATCCCCGGCCGGGATGTGAACTACGGGCCTGTCAATCCCGTCGAATCACGAAAAATCTTCATTGCCGAAGCCCTCGCCATGAACAGGCTTGGGAGTGAATTCAAGTTTCAGGGACACAATACCGAACTGATATCCGAGATCGAGCAGCTAGAACACAGATCCAGACGAAAAGATATCATGATCGATGAAAGTACCCTGTACGATCACTTCGACCAGCTGGTGCCCGGGGGCGTCTGCGACATGAAGAGCTTCTCATCGTGGTACGGGAAAGCGTCTAACCATGATCGTTCGCTGCTGTGCCTCCAAATGGAGACCCTGATGCGGCGGGCAGCGGATCACGTTACCGTGGAGCGCTTTCCCCAGTTCCTGGAAATCGATGGAAACACTCTGCAGTACCGCTATCATTTCGAACCCGGACACCCCAGCGACGGCGTCACGGTGAGAGTGCCGTCCGGGCTGCTGCCCCGTTTGGACAGCGATTGTTTCAGCTGGCTCGTACCCGGTCTGTTGCTGGAAAAGATCATCGCGCTGATCAAGGGCCTGCCAAAGCCGCTGCGCAAGAACTTCATTCCGGTCAACGAATACGCGGAGAGTTCATTGCACCATCTGGACCGTGCGCACGGCAGCTTGACGAGTTCGCTGACGAAGGCTCTTGAGCACATGGCCGGGGTGCGGATCGATGACAAGGACTGGGATGAGTCCGCTCTGCCTGACCACCTGCGCATCAATTTCGAGGTCCTGGGCCCGGATGGCGGCATCGCGGCCCACGGGCGCAGTATCGAGTCACTCTTGAGCGATCTGGCGCAACGACCGCAATTCAAAGCGGTTCAAACGACATCTGATCCACGATACGATCGGGCGGGAATACGGACGTGGGATTTTGGCGAGCTGCCCGAAACGGTCGCATTTCATCGCGACGGCATAAGCATCACGGTTTATCCTGCACTGGCGGAAGAAAAGAACTCGGTCGCCATCCGGGCCTTCGACTCCCCGCTCAAAGCTCACCAGGCGCACAAGGCCGGACTGCGGCGGCTTCTGGTCCTGCAGTTACCGGATCACGAACGCCAGTTGCGTAAAAAGCTCCCCAACATGGATCGCATGTGTATTAATTATTCGAACATAGGATCGTGCGAATCACTGCGCCGGGACCTTGTCGACGCCGCGCTCGACGAGGTGCTGTTTGGCGACTGCAAACCAGTCGAGATAAGAACCGAAGAATCCTTCAGGCTCAAAGTCGATTACGCAAGATCCGCTCTCATTCCCGCATCGAATGAGCTCTGCCACCTGGCAGACCAATCGCTCGAACTGTACCGTGCGTGCCTGCACCGCCTGGAAGACTGCGAAACAGAAACCGCTGGGAATATCAAACGGCAACTGCGTGGGTTGATATACAAAGGTTTCGTGTCCAATACGCCGCCGAAGAATTTGAAACATCTCCCGCGCTATCTGGAAGGCGTCCAGGTTCGCATCGGGAGGGCAAAGCTTTCACCCGAGAAAGATGCCCGATGCATGCAAATGGTTTTTCCGTATGAGGAAAGGCTCGCAAGGCTTGATGACAACTCTGATGGCGAGGACGATCCCGCCCTGATGGAGTTCCGCTGGCTGCTCGAGGAATACAGGATTTCACTGTTTGCACAGGAATTGCGTACCGCCGTCCCGGTGTCGGCCAAGCGGCTGGACAAAAAGTGGGACCAGGTCGATCAAGCGAGGAACGGCTAGTGGATTTCGTCAGTTTGTCCAAGATATTACCGATTCTGATTTACCCATTTACCCTGATGCTCTGGCTCATGCTGTCAGCGATGGCACTGCTTTACTTCAGGAAAGTCCGATGCGCCGCGGCCTGCATCGTCGTCGCGATCGCGGTTCTCGTGGTTTGCGGAAACCCGTCTTTGTCGTTCGCTCTACATGCTCGACATGAACGCGCTTATCTTCCCGGCCCGCTCCAGGATTACCCCAATGTCGATGCTATTATCGTTCTCGGGGGCGCGCTCAGCCCGCCTTTGCCGCCCCGTACCTCCACCGACCTGAGTGGCGCAGCGGATAGAATGCTCCACGGCGTCAGGCTGTATCGCGCCGGCAAGGCGGCCACCATCGTGCTGTCGGGCGGCAACGTATTCCCGCAGCCCGGTTTTGAAGCGGAATCCTTCTACACCGCACAGCTCATGGAAGAGTGGGGCGTTCCCCGGTCGGCCATCGTGATCGAGCGCCGCAGCCGCAACACCTACGAGAACGCGGTGTACTCAAAAGCGATAATGAGAGAAAAGGGTTTTGAGAAAGTCCTGTTGGTAACTTCGGCCCTGCACATGCCGCGCGCCCTGGCGGTGTTCAGAAGCGCGGGCATCGAGGCGATTGCCGCCCCCACGGACTATAACGTTGTAAAACGAAACCAGCCCGGGATTCTCGAATGGTTTCCGACGCTGGGCGCCATGGGTGCACTTACCGATGTTTTCCGGGAACATCTCGGAATACTGGTATATCGATACCTGGGCTGGATAAGCGGCGAAGTAGGGAGTGGGGAGACCTGACGGCCTATTCCGGTGCCCTGTCCGGGCTCGTTTTGAAGTACCTGAAAACGAATTCTCCGCCGGCGTCGAGCGAGGTGGGGTACACGATGCAGCCGACAAATCTCCGGTTCGGATAGATCTGCCTGAGGGTCCAGCTTTTTGGGTCACCGTCGCTGGTCACCAGCGTCACACGCTCGGCTTCACAGTCCACACATAGCTCCACACTTTCCAGGGAATAATGAATTCCCAATCCCTCAGCCTTACCGTAGCCTTCCTTGCGGGTCCAACAGGCGAGAAACGCCGTTTTGCGCATTTCATCCGGCAGCGAAAAAATGGCCTCGGACTCGGATGTAGAAAACTTTCTCCTTGCGATTTCCTCGTAGCTGATCTCACGATCGAGGTTTTCCAGATCTACCCCGATTTCCGCGTCCCAGGTAAATCCATAGAGCGCGTATCCTCCGGCATCCGAGTAATTGAAACAAAGCCGTCTGCCGTCGACTCCATGCGCCAATGCGGGTTTGCCATGCGGGCCAACTTTGAATGCCAATTCCCCGGCTGGGACCCCAGTGTACCCTGCCAGAAATCTTCGCAGAGTGCCGCGTCCCAGGATGTAGGCCACACGGTGCCGATCGAATCGAAATCTCTCGGCTCTGGCAAGTTCGCTTTCCGAAAGCACCGAGGAAAGCCGGTCGGTCACCCCCGCCGTCGCGGACAGCGGCATCCACCATAGATGCAGTTCCCCGGCAGATAGCTGCGGTGGGTCGTGCTGCGTTTCCCAGCTACAAGTCCTCTGTTTGTCGACCCAGGAAAACCTACTCACCCGCGCCGGTTCGATGTGCTGACACGCCCGGGAATATATCGTATAACGAAGTCATCGACACTCATTACGTTGTTGAATGCGTGACCGGCATACCCCGGATTAGCGGCCCGATTGTTCAAGGTCCAGCGCACCAATCAACTCGTCAGCGAAATCTTGCGAAACATCAATTTTGTTCTAACCTCATTAAAAGAGGGGACCTATGTTCCCCCCAAAACCGCACCATTGCTCCGAAGTCACGGCGGCAAAGCCGTACCTGCACCTTGGCAGGAACACAATGCTTAATTCGAAAAAATCGAAGGAATCAGAGCTCGACCCGGAAAACACGGATCAGTCGGATACGATCGTTCTCAGCACCGAGGACAAATCCATGCCGGCGGCGCTGGCGGTTGACGAGAACGGCCTGCTGGACATCGACAAACTGAATGCCGACAAGTCGGCAGCGGTCGAGGACGGGTCAGAAAAACAGGACATCGACGCCGTTGGGAACACGCCTGGAACAGGCGCTGATCCGGGCCCAGAGAATCCCGGGTTCAATCCGCTGAACAAACTCCTGGCGATTTTTAGACTTCCCGAGCGATGGCTCGTCAACCTGTATTACAACAGCACGATTCGAAAAGTACTGTGTACGAAATATGACTGGTACCGGGAATTCGAAGGAACACAGGAGATCCACAACAAGCTGGAAACCGTGTACGGCGGGTCTTACAACGTACTCGGCAGCAGCGTCCATTTCGTCCGAAACAATGTGCTGGTGACCCTGACCCTGGTGGCACTGTCCGGACAACTCTTCGTGGACTATTTATCCCAACCGGCCCAGAACCGCTATGTGGACAACGGCAATTCAGCCGGAGTCGATGATACCCTAGCCCGCGCATCATCGGCGATAGCCGCGGTCGCAAACGAAGCAGAGCTGTTGCACAATCTGAATCACTGTGCGGTGAGCGACAACTTGAGGCAGGTTTACTACAACCAAAAAAACAAATCGCTGAGGACAAGCTTACTTACCGAGGTCTCCGGTTTCATAGATACATACGGTGATTCGGACCTGGAAAACTGGTTTGTCACACGCGCGGCAAAACGAGACGTCGCCATTTCTTACATACAGGCCGCGCTGCCGGGGATAAAGAACTACAGCGTCCTGATAGCAGACGAACTCGCAGATGTGGTAGCGCAGCACGCCGACATCAGCGGCACAATGAAGTCAATCAACGTAACGACAAAACCCGGCATCAACGAATTCATAAGGATGCGCGGCGAATTGATTCGGCTGGAGGACCAAATTCGCTACGGCCCGACGATAACAAAAACCATCTCAACTCTCGATAGACAAATACTTCGCCTGAAAAAGATATTCGCCGGATTCAAGGAAGAACCCAATGCAGTCAGGTCCCGCTGGGCGGTCAACACAAGCCATCAGGACCCGATTTCGCTCACCAACACCATCGGGGCAATAATCGGACAGGACATCGACGCCAACATCGATGATCCCTCGACGGACACGCCGGAAACCAAACTCTACAAACTACAGATCCTCGCCGCTACGCTGAGGGACTTTGGGGATCTCATTACACACCTCGGAGAGTATTCGAACAACACCGTCATCAGGGTGGCCGAAACTCAAAACTCCAGCAATAACAGGTTGCGAGAGTTGCTTGGATTTCAGGAGAACCCGGAGCTCATTTTTCTGAACTACGACAACTGCCTGTTCGAACCGAACTCGACCAGCCCCAAGCTTACGATTCGATAGCGCGCTCACTGCGCCGTCGACGGGATCGATCAGCCTTTTGATAACCCGGATTTTTTTACGTTCCAGAAATGGTTATCCTTACCACTTATCCAATCAGCAAGCATAATGAGCCAGCAAGCAAACAAGAAGGCAGCGGCCGAAGCAGCCATCGAATACGTCAAGACGGGGATGACGATTGGCGTCGGCACCGGTTCGACTGCCAACTTCTTCATCGATGCGTTGGCTGACGTAAAAGACAGGATCGAAGGCGCGGTCGCCAGCTCCGAGGAAACCAGCCGACGTTTGCGCGAGCACGAAGTGCCGGTTTTGGATCTGGACCACGCCGGAGATCTTCCTCTGTATATCGACGGTGCCGACGAGGCAACGCGGAACCTCGCCCTGATCAAGGGCGGGGGCGGCGCCCTCACGCGTGAAAAAATCATCGCGGCTGCCAGCGGGCAGTTCGTCTGCATTGCGGATCAATCCAAACTTGTCGACTCGCTGGGCGAATTTCCGCTGCCGGTAGAAGTGATTCCCTTCGCGCGGGCCTACGTGGCGCGCCAGCTGTCCCGACTCGGCGGCCGTCCAGTTCCAAGAGAGGGTTTCACCACGGACAATGGAAACCTGATCCTGGACGTGCACGGGCTCGACATTGCCGACCCCGTCGCACTGGAAAGCGCCATCGATCATATAGCGGGGGTAGTATCCAATGGTTTGTTCGCCCGCCGGGCGGCCGATGTGCTGCTGCTGGGAACCGACAGCGGTGTGGATGTTTTCGAAGTCGAAGGTTGAATCAGCCGGGCACTAGAAATGCAGGCTAATATTATCGACACTGGATTGCTTCGCATGCGCTCGCAATTGCGCAAAACTCGTCATTGCGAGGAGCAGAGCAACGCGGCAATCCAGTTTGGTTGATGAACCAAACTATAGACCGCGATCGATCAGGCTCTTCAAAGCGAAGTAAGACGGGTGATCGATCAGGCTCTTCAAAGCGAAGTAAGACGGGTGTTTCCTGAGCTTGCCGGAGCGGTGATCGACGAGACCGTAGCCCGGGTTGATCAGCTGCCACCAGTATATGCGCTCAACCCAGCCGGTCTCATAGGCAATGCGAAAATACCGCTTGAGATACTCGGCCTGGGTGTCTTCATCGACCGTGCGGCTCGGGTGCCCCGAGTTTGGCGTATAGGGTTTGGTATCCAGCAGCGGCCAGTTCACCTCGGTGATCCACAAACGATGTGCATTGCGATTGCCGGTCTGCACCATCGAGTAGATCAACCTGAGTTTGTTGTACAGATCGAATATCCCATACTGGCGGGACAGGGGCGATCCGCGCCGGTTCACATATAGCAGGGAACTCACCGCATCCAGCGAGTACAGTCTGCGATTCCAGAGCGTGCGCAGCGTGATCAGCGGTTCGAAATCGATCACCGAAGATCCCAGGAATTTGACGTCCGGGAACAGCACTCGAAGATTGTTGGCGGTCTCCAGCAGGTCCAGATATTCACCGCTGTGGGCGCATCCCCATTTTCTGCGGTTTATGGCGTTGCCGATCTGAAAATACTCGACTCTGTCCGAAAACGCCTGCAGGATCGTGCGCAGGGAATCGAACCAGATCCATGGTTTTTCCACACTGTTCTTGTCCTGCAGTACATTGACCAGGACATTTCTGCCTTTCAGTTTGTCGATGAATCGCGAATACGCTTCGAGATTATCGAGATCCCAGACCGGAATCCGCACCAGGAGTTCCTGGACGCCGAGATCCTCCACCATCTCCAGGATAGCGTTTTCATAAGTCGGATCAGGCGACACGCTGAGGCCGATGAAACGAAGCGGATCTTCAGGCGGCGGCATGGGCTTGAGCGTAAGGTACCGCCATGACAATACGGGGAACAAAGCCAAAGCGGTCGCCCCCACGGTAAGGTACTCCCGTATTTCGGCGCCGCCCGGCCCGGGCTTTTCACCGGCACTCAGCCGGCGGGGCTGATCTGAATAACTGTCCCACCACGGCGGGTCATGCCTTTCCATGCGCATTAGCTTAACAAGTTTGACCAATTATGCACGCAAGATGACGCGGTAGAATAGACCGAACCAAACGGTATCCGATCGAATGAGTCAATGCTGCGTACTGAAAAAATACATTGCCCCTATTGTGGAGAAAAACTCGACATCACCCTGGATCTGTCATCCGGCGGGCAGAATTACATCGAAGACTGCCAGGTCTGCTGCAGGCCGATGGAAATTTCGCTCGAAATAGACGCTGGCTCCGAGCAGGTTCTACTTACCGTCAGGCGGGATGATGAATAAACGCGGGGCAGGCGGTTCAGCACCGACTGCGCGAACAAGATACCGTATCCGCTCTGATGCAGATCGTGGACCGCTCATGCGCGCTCAAAGACAAGATCCCAAACGCCGTGGCCGCGCGCGGTTCCCCTGTCCTCGTATTTGGTCCGCGGGCGGTAGGCGGGCCGTTCCACGAAGCGTGCGTCGGCAGCGAGATTTCTCAGCTGTGGTTCATTTTGCAACAGTTCCAGGATATGCATCGCATAGTCCTCCCAATCCGTCGCCACGTGTAATTGGCCGCGGGGCTCGAGGCACCGCACGACGGCATTGACGAAATCCGGCTGCAGCAAGCGCCGCTTGTGGTGCCGTTTCTTGGGCCATGGATCCGGGAAGAACAGCAAGGCCTTCGCAAGGCTCTCCTCGGGCATCCGGGCTTCGAAAAAGCCTGCAGCGTCTTCCATAATCACCCGAACGTTCGTGATCCCGAGCTTCTTCAGCTTCAGCAGAAGGCTTCCCACGCCGGGCCGATAGACTTCGAAACCGAGGAAATCGCACTGGGGGTTTTCAGACGCCATCGCAACCATCGCGTCCCCGTTGCCAAATCCGACTTCGGCGATGACGGGGCAGTTTCGCTTGAAAAGTTTGGTCGGATCAAGCGGTCCGGTTACCGGTTCTACCCCGTATTCGGGCCAGAGATCCCGCAGCGCGCCCGCCTGGGCCCTGGTGATTCGCCCTTCACGACGAACGTAGCTGCGAACGGGCTTCATGACCGAGCAGCGTACCGAGGGTGCGGTACCCGAGTCAACAATGGCCCGCATATTGCCCCTGGGTCCCATGCGGTAGTAAAGTGTGGGACCCTGAACACCGGCCGCCGCGTCCCGGCTGCTACCATGCGGGTGTAGTTCAATGGCAGAACCTCAGCTTCCCAAGCTGATGGCGTGGGTTCGATTCCCATCACCCGCTCCACTATCCTGCATATTGCGCCCGACCGCATACCAACGTGAACGACAGTCCTCGTACCAAGCTGGCCCCCAGGCTGCTTGATTGGTACGACCACAGCGGGCGCAAGGACCTGCCCTGGCAGCAGGACCGTGACCCTTACAACGTCTGGGTATCCGAGATCATGCTGCAGCAGACCCAGGTTGCCACGGTAATAGCCTTTTTCAGGCGATTCATCGAACGGTTCCCGGATATCACCAGCCTCGCGTCCAGCGACCTCGACGAGGTGCTTCACCTCTGGACCGGCCTGGGCTATTACGCCAGAGCGCGAAATCTACACCGTGCCGCGCGAATCATCCGCCGCGACAACGGCGGGCGATTCCCACGGGATGTCGAACAAGTGTATGTGCTCCCGGGAATCGGAAAGTCGACCGCCCACGCCATCCTGGCGTTCTGCTTCGATCGCGACCTCCCTATTCTCGACGGCAACGTCAAGCGGGTACTGACCCGCCACTTCCGAATCCACGGCTGGCCCGGCAGCGCGCCGGTAGAGCGCGAGCTGTGGCGAATCGCGGCCGAGAACACTCCGTCGCGACGCTCCGCGGACTATGCGCAGGCCATCATGGACCTCGGAGCGACCGTGTGTATACGGCGCAGGCCGATGTGCACTCCGTGTCCGCTCGCGGACACCTGCCAGGGCCTGGCGGCAGGCGAGCAGGTGGTCTTGCCCACGCCACCGCCGAGAAGAAACAAACCCACACGCAGAATCTCGATGATCATGGCAAGAACCAGCGACAGCGTTCTCCTGGAGAAGCGGCCGCCAAGCGGCATCTGGGGTGGACTGTGGAGTTTTCCCGAGCTCGAGCCCGGTGCGGACATAGAGCCTGCCCTGTGGCGGCAATACGGCGTGAGAATCGAGATTACCGACACCTGGGACCTTGTCAGGCACACCTTTACACATTTTCACCTCGACATTTCTCCGGTGCATGGACGGGTGAAGAAATCAGACGACCGTGTTATGGAGAACAACGATTTAGTCTGGTATAACCTCCAGGAGCCGGATGCCCGGGGGCTGGCCGCGCCGGTGAAGAAACTATTGGATAAATTGAGGTAAATAATGAGCCGTACAGTCAATTGCGCAAAACTGGGCCGGGAGGCCGAAGGTCTGGATTTCCCACCCTGGCCGGGTGATCTGGGAAAGCGAATCTATGAAAGCATATCCAAGGAAGCCTGGCAGCTGTGGATCCAGCATCAGACCATGATCATCAACGAGTACAGATTGAACGCGATGGATCCCAAGGCCCGCGAAATGATCGCGACGGAAATGGAGAAATTCCTGTTTGGGGAAGGCTCCAGCAAACCCGAAGGCTACGTCCCGCCAGGGGGCTGAAACGAACAGTCCGACAGCATGAACAAGACCAGCGCAGCCGGGGTACCCGTCGCCCTTCCGAGACAGCACGGCGCCATGGAGTACACCGAACCGCCGACCGATCTCGACCAGGTCCGGATGTACCGATTGAACCGGGTCCGAGAGCAGCTCGAACGGCGGGATTATGCCGGCGCGCTTCTGTTCGATCAGATCAACACCCGCTACGCGACCGATGCGACCAACATGCAGATCTGGTGTTCGCACTACGAAACACGGTGCGTCTTCGTCGCCACCGACGGGCCGGTGGTCCTGTTCGACTACGGCAACTATCCCCACCTGGCCGAAGGCCTGCCGACGGTGGACGAGTACCGTGTCAACAAGTCTTTTTACTTTTTTACCGCGGGACCGCGCGGGCCCGAGCGGGCGGAGCAGTTTGCCGACGACATCGCGGACCTTGTCCGGCAGTACGGCGGCGGCAACAAAAGACTGGCCATAGACCGGCTTTCTTACGAAGGCTGCGAACCCTTGCTCAGGCGAGGGATCGAGATCCACAGCGGAGAAGACGTCATGGAACTCGCCCGCTGCGTCAAATCACCTGAGGAACTCGTGCTGATGCAGCAAGCCATCGATGTTTGCGAACGCGGCATGCGATGGATGCGGGATTCGATGGAACCGGGCATCACCGAGAACGCGCTGTGGGCGAGGCTGCACGAGGCCAACATCAGCATGGGCGGCGAATGGATAGAGACCCGTCTGTTGTCCTCGGGCCCGCGCACCAACCCGTGGTTCCGGGAGAGTTCCATGCGAAAGATCGAAGCCGGCGACCTGGTCAGTTTCGACACGGACCTCATCGGGCCGTACGGCTATTGCGCCGACATATCCCGCTCCTGGCTGTGCGGGGACGGTGAGCCGTCGGACGCACAGCGCCGGCTGTATGCGCATGCCGTGGCTCAGATCGAGCACAATCTGGCACTGTTGGTTCCCGGTGCCGGCTTCCGCGAGGTGTCGGAAAAGGCCTGGCAAATCCCCGATGAATTCATCGACAACCGCTACGGAAGTCTAGTCCACGGCGTTGGGCTCGCCGACGAATATCCCTCATTGAAACACTGGGCGGATTTCGAACTCAAAGGCTACGACGGCACCGTCGAAGAAGGTATGACGCTGTGCGTGGAATCCTATATCGGTGCAAAAGACGGGCACGAAGGCGTCAAACTGGAGGAACAGGTCCTGGTCACCGCGGAGGGCCCAAGGATCTTATCTAAATATCCTCTTGAATCGCACTGGCTATAGACAGCGGCGAAGAGACCCAGCCATTGCGCATAGTGGTTGCACTTGGCGGTAATGCCCTGCTGCGTCGCGGCGAACCGCTGACCGCGGAGCGCCAGCGCCGGAACATCAAGATGGCCGCACAAGCGTTGATGCCGATCGCCAACGAGTACGCGTTGGTGATATCTCACGGTAACGGTCCACAAGTGGGCCTGCTCGCGCTGCAAAGTACGGCCTACAGGCCGGAGGAAGCGTACCCTCTCGATATTCTCGATGCCGAAACCGAAGGCATGATCGGCTACCTGATCGAACAGGAGCTGGCCAATATTCTGCCGAAGGATCGTCGATGCGCGACGCTGCTGACCCAGATAGAAGTGCGTGCAGATGATCCTGCTTTTCGACATCCCTCCAAGCCTATCGGCCCGGTGTACTCGAAAGACGCGGCAATCAAGCTCGCCGGCGCGCGAGGCTGGCACATCGAACCCGATGGCGATGGCTTTCGGCGCGTGGTGGCATCGCCCCGGCCCAAGCGGATTCTGGAACTGGGCGTCATCGACCTGCTGGTAGAACAAGGAGTTATCGTGATTTGTGCGGGCGGCGGCGGTATTCCGGTAGTGCAGCGGGAAGACGGGAGCACGATCGGCGTCGAGGCGGTGATCGACAAGGATCGTGCCAGCGCTTTACTGGCAACAGAGTTGCGCGCCGAGGCGCTGCTATTGTTGACGGACGTCGAGGCGGTTTATCAGGATTGGGGCAAACCCGAGGCTCGTGCCATCAGGCGCATGAACGCGGCTGCGATACGGCGGCTGCCGTTCGAACCAGGTTCCATGGGACCCAAGGTGGAAGCGGCCTGCGACTTCGTGGAACAGACCGGCGGCATCGCAGGGATAGGGCGGCTCGCTGGTGCTCGCGGGATTCTGGACGGCAAGGAGGGAACCGTGATCACGCCGGATCGATCGTAAAAGACGTCGGGAAACCTTTTCAAATAGTTCCTGACACGTTATTTACACCCGCGCAGAAAGGTTTCGACGACGTCGCCGAGTCCAGGGTCGCCCACTTCGTCAAACTCATAGCGGGCGCGCACTATCGGTTTGTTCAGATCCATCAATCCAGCGAGGTCGGCGGTCGTGGCTGACACAACCAGATCCGCATCGGCGGCATTGATCGTCTCGCGCAGCGCCTGCAATTGCGACGAATAATAACCGACGGCGGGCAGTACTGACTGGATGTGGGGATACTGCCTGAAAACCTCTTTCATTTCCTTGCCGGCCGAGGATCTCGGGTCAACGATCTCGACCGCACCGGCCTCGGTAGCGGCGATATAACCTGCTCCATACGGCATACCGCCGTGGGTGATGGTTGGGCCGTCCTCTACCACGATTACGCGTTTACGGTGTACCGCTGCCGCGTCATCCAATGTCACCCTCGAGGCCCCCTGAACCACCCTGGCACCCGGATTGATTTCCCGGGCATTCTTCGTCACGGACAGGATGTCGGCATCCCTTGCGGAATTTACTTTGACTACCAGCACCACATCCGCCATGCGCAAGACCGTCTCACCCGGGTGATGTGTGGTTTCGTTCCCCGGTCGCATCGGATCGACCAGGGTGATCAGCAAACCAGGACGGATGAACGGGAAATCGTTGTTGCCGCCGTCCCAGAGTATGATATCGGCCTCTTTTTCCGCCTGTGCCACGATCTCGCCATAGTCAACACCCGCGTAGACGACGTTGCCCATTTCCAGATGAGGACGGTATTCCTCGCGCTCCTCGATGGTGCATTCGGCGGCGTCGAGATCCCTGATTGTGGCAAATCGCTGAACCGCCTGCTTTTCAAGGTCGCCATAGGGCATGGGATGTCGGATGATGACCACCCTGATGCCACTTTGTACCAGTCGCTGCGATATCCAGCGGGTCGTCTGCGATTTCCCGCAGCCGGTTCTCACCGCGCAAACGGCTATAACGGGAACCACGACATCGATCATGGTGCGGTCGGGACCCAGCATCAGGAAATCCGCACCCGACGCCAGAGCGATGGAGGCTTTGTGCATGACGTAGTCATGGGGGACATCGCTATAGGCGAACACCACCTGCTCGATGCGTTCTTTCCGGCACAGGCAATCGAGTTCGCCCTCCTCGATGATCGGAATCCCCCGGGGATAGCGTGGGCCTGCCAGCGCCGCGGGATAGACCCGGCCTGCAATTTTCGGGATCTGGGTCGCGGTAAATGCGACCACCTCGCTGTCGGGCTGGTCGCGATACGCGGTATTGAAATTATGAAAATCCCGCCCGGCCGCGCCCATAATTACGATACGTCTAGCCATTTGGTTCCCGTATGTCTGGTGCCGCTATCTACTGCCGGTATTGTAAATCAAGCCGCGGCGCACCGGCCATTTCTCGATTTCGACCGGGGTGCATAAAGGTCGACTATATTATCTATAATGCATTGAGGAACAAATCGCGGTTATCCGGATCAAATTTAGCACCAACCCATTGCGCGGATTACTCATGCCCAGACGTCGGCGACATTTTGCAATTCTTTTGTTCGCATCGATAATCGTTTTCAATGCCGCCGATAGATCAATAATTTCATGGGCCCTGACGGGCGATTCCCCTCGTCAAAGTTAACGACCAAAAAGAACACATGAAAATCCATCCGGACGTGCTTTGTTCGGGTCATCCAACTTGCTTGCCGTATCTGGTTCACCCGCTCTTTAATCATCTGGTCCAGTGATCACAGGCGAAGACATATTTAACGAGGAGAACACTTATGAATCGGATTACGAATATTTTTGTTCTGGCAGCGCTATTCCTGCCAGCCAATCTGGTTTTCGCCGAACAAAGCCGCTGGTACTCAGCGGAACAAGTCACCCACGGCATGGATCTTTTCGCCGCAAATTGTGCCGCCTGCCATGGTCAACAAGGCGAGGCCACGCCGGACTGGCGCAAGGCGGATGATCAGGGCAAATATCCAGCACCACCGCTGAATGGATCGGCGCACACCTGGCATCACTCGATGGATGTTTTACGGCGCACGGTCAAACAGGGCGGCGGCAAGGTGGGCGGTTCGATGCCCGCTTTCGGCAGCGTGTTAAAGCCGGAAGACATCAATGCGGTCCTCGCCTACGTGCAGTCCCTTTGGCCGGAAGAAATCTATGCCACCTGGGCCAAAGCCAATCCCGACGATGCCGCGGCGGAACTCCTCCCGGTAACGTCCGGCAACGTTGACGAAAATGGAATTACCGGACGGCTCGCCAAACTGCTGCCTCCGCAGACGACGATCAGCGATCCTCAGGCGACTCCCGTGAGCGGAGTCTATGAAGTCAAGGCGGGTAGTCAGTTCATTTACATCGATAGCACCGGTCAATACGGTTTCGTAGGCAACCTGATTGATCTTGCTACCGGTGAAAGCCTGACCGAGGCCAAACGCACAATCGAGCGCGCGGCGGAAATCGCTACTTTTCCAATTGACGATAAGGTCGTCTTTGCCGCTAACGGGGAGCAGCGGGCATACATCGATGTTTTTACGGATACCACGTGCCCCTACTGCCGCAAGTTGCACGCGGAAGTCCCCCAGCTCCAGGCCGCGGGCATCACTGTCCGCTACCTCGCCTTCCCCCGGGGAGGTGAAAACAGCCAGGGTGATCGTGAATTACGCGCGGTCTGGTGCGCAGCTGATCCCGTGCAAGGGATGCATTTGGCGAAGACGCAATCCGTTATCCCAGATAATGACGGGACCTGCGAGGCGGCAAGTGCCGTTACGGCCGGTTACCAGCTGGGCGTAGCGCTGGGTGTAAGAGGGACGCCCGCTATCGTGCTGCCCGACGGCACCATGATTCCCGGATATCGTCCACATGGTGAATTGTTGGCGACGCTGGGTGTGGAGAAAGATCGGCAATGAAACCGGTATTCCGATCGATCGGGGTTGCCCCCTGTAGGTTGGTTTTATTCGCCGTCACCTTTACGAATACATCGAGCGGGCACGGTGACGCTATCTGCTGGGAGTGTAAATCAGCCCGCGGCGCACCAGCCATTTCTCGATTTCCACCGCGAACAGAATCAGCGAGGACAGCGCCAGACAAACGCTAAGATCGAACAATGGCAGCGGCTGGGTGTGGAATATGCCATTTAATGCAGGCACGTAAATCACCGCCGCTTGAAGAATAAATGTAATAGCCACCGCGCCGAGCATCGGCAGGTTGCTGAACAGGCCAATCGCGAACAGCGATGCCTTCTCGGTGCGCACGGCCAGCGCATGGAACAGTTGCGACATGGTCAGCACGGTGAACACCATGGTCTGCCAGTACTCGACATCGCGGGAGATCGCCCAGGCCTGGGTCATGATCGATATGCCGCCCACGAACAGCCCGACCCAGACGATATGCTGCCACATGCCATGAGCAAAGATGCTCTCCTGTGGAGGCCGCGGCGGGCGATCCATGATGCCCGGCTCGGCCCGCTCTGCGCTGAAGGCCAGTCCCGGCAGGCCATCGGTGACGAGATTGATCCACAGGATGTGGATGGGTAACAGCGGTATCGGCAACCCGAGAAAGGGCGCCAGAAAAAGCGTCCAGATTTCGCCCGAATTGGAACTCATGGTGTACTTGATGAACTTGCGTATGTTGTCGAATATTCTCCGCCCGACCCGGATCGCCCTGACGATGGTGGCGAAATCGTCGTCAAGCAGCACCATATCCGACGCCTCACGCGCCACGTCGGTGCCTTTCAGCCCCATGGCCACGCCGATATTGGCGCGCTTCAGCGCCGGCGTGTCGTTTACCCCGTCGCCGGTCATGGCGACGAACTCTCCCCTGGCCTGCAGGGCTTTGACGATACGCAGCTTCTGTTCGGGAGTGACCCGCGCGTATGCCTTCACCGAGGCCACAACGCCGTCGAAATGCTCATCCGGCATGGATTCCAGCTGGCGACCGGTCGACACGGCGTCTTTTTTCGTCATGATCCCGAGCCGCGTGGCAATCGCGGCCGCGGTTCCCGGATGGTCCCCGGTGATCATCACCGGCGTGATGCCGGCCGTTCGGCAGCTTGCCACGGCCTCCGGCACTTCCGGCCGCGGCGGATCGATCAGTGCGACGAGCCCCAGAAAGGTCAATTGCCGTTCGACGGCTTTCGCATCGGATACATCCGGCATATCGTCAAATTCTCGTCGGGCCACGCCCAGCACCCGATACCCCTGCGATGCCATCCGGGTCGCTTCGGCTAGCACTTTGTCGGGCTCGAACGCATCCGGTCCGTCGCTGCCCAGTGCATCTACGCACTGGCCCAGAATTCGTTCGGGCGCGCCTTTGGCGTAAGCCAGTACACCGCCTTCCGCCGCTCGATGGAGCGTGGTCATCTGCTTTCGCTCGCTGTCGAAAGGCAGGTTTCCCACGCGCGGCAATTCCCCTTCCAGCCTGTCTTTCTCAAAACCGGCGCTCCCGGCCGCTTCGTACAGAGCCAGTTCAGTTGGCTCCCCGTTCGGCTTGCCGTCCATCTGCGCCACGTCGTTGCTCAGGGCCATGGCCCGGCACAGCTCCGACCACGGCGCCCCGGCCGCCGCTCCCGGCTGGGATGGGTGCCACTCACCACGAGTGAAAAAACGTTCCGCGGTCATGCGGTTCTCGGTCAACGTGCCCGTTTTATCGGCGCAAATATAGGTAACCGAGCCGAGGGTCTCCACGGCGGGCAGGTTGCGCACCAAAGCCTTGTGCCGGCTCAGCGTGCGCGCTCCGAAGGCAAGCGAAATGGTGACGACAGCGGGCAAAGCCTCCGGTATCGCCGCGACGGCCAGGCTCACCGCGGTGAGGAACATCAGCATGATGGGCTGGCCTTGAAACAGTCCGGCGGTGAAAACCACGGCGCAGATCGCCAACACGGCCAGCGCAAGATATCGGCCGAAGCGGGCAAGTCGTATCTGCAGCGGCGTCTTGCCGCCCTCTTCCCCGCCCAACATGCCCGCAATGCGGCCGATTTCGGTATCCATACCGGTTGCGGATACCAATGCCCGCCCCCGCCCCCGCGTAATCGTGCTGCCTTTGAAAACCAGGTTCCGGCGGTCCCCCAACGGCAGGTCTGCCTCGGCCAGACAGGCTTCCGTTTTTCCGACTGGCTCGGATTCTCCGGTCAGCGCCGATTCGTCGGCCTCCATCTCTTCGACTTCGATGAGCCGCATGTCCGCGGGGACCATGTTTCCGGTTTCGAGCAAGACCACGTCTCCGGGAACGATCTCTACCGCGGGGAGCGTGACGACCTCGCCGCCCCGAAGCAACGACGCCTCCGGGGCGGCCATCTTCCGCAGCGCCGCCACGGCACGCTCCGCGCGAAACTCCTGAACCGCACCGATGACCGCGTTGAGCACGACGATCACGATGATGGCGATCGTATCCTGGACTTCGCCGATGAATCCGGATATCACCGCCGCGATCATAAGTACGATGATCATGAAGTCGGAGAACTGGCCCGCAAGCAAAACCACGATGGAACGCTGCGGTTTTTCGGCGATGGCGTTGGGGCCGTGATCGAGCAGGCGCTCCTTTGCCTGCGAGTCTTTCAGCCCATCCCGCGATGCATCCAGACGCAGCAGAGCTTCATCCACCTCGAGACAATGCCAGTCGACCGACTTCATCTCAGGATCCGGC